>CAZUXX010000112.1:0-8947 GCA_964624215.1 uncultured Planctomycetaceae bacterium | reverse complement strand
CCGCCAGGACGCTCACCCCAGGCGCGCAGTTCGGCGATCCCCTTGAGCAGATCGAGCGAGATGTGATAGCCGCTGGACGTGTGCGGGCACATGCGAAAGAGAAGCCCGCATTTTCCAAGCCCCTCCATGCTGAGAGTTGCCTGCAGCCGGAACGACTGCACCGGACGCGAGAACAAAAACCCTTCAAAGCCCCCTCGGGAGGTCAGCAGCAGAGACCCGTCCGACTCGCAGGCCAGGTCGGCGTAGCGATTGCCGACAGTCCGGGCCACCGGCAACAGGTCCTGAAGGTCGTGGGTCGACTTCACGAGTTTGTCGAACGCCTCCAGCGACTTGACTGCCAGCCGTCCGTCCGGCAGTACGGCAAGTCGCTTGGGAGGAGGCATGAGGTTTCTGACCTTGCGATCCTCCCCGGCCGTGTAGAAATTCCAGATCATCGGTCCCAGACGATCGAAGCTGACGCGGGCCGCATAGTTCCCCTTCGGCAGCAGCACGTTCGTGTAGTAGTTGGTCCATGGTCCCCGCAGGCTGTCGGACTGCCAGTACCGGACCTTGGCGTCTTCCCGAATGCTTCCGATGAGGTAGTAGCGACCGCCGAGCTGGAAGATGTTGGGGACCTCGATGTCGTCGTACTGACCGGGGTGGTGGAGCGGGGGGACGAGCACAAACTGGTTCTCCCGATCCTCCTTGAAAAGTCCGACACAGCCGCGACGGATCAGTGGACCGTCGGGGGTACGGGCCGCCATGACAAGATGTCCCTCGCCATCGGCCTGAAGATAGAAGGGATCGCGAAAGCTGACCCAGGACCGTCCTTCATCCAGACGACTTTCATAATGGGGAGCCGCCGCCTCCAGCGGAAACGGGCTCGAAGGGTCATACGGACCGTGGATCGGGCCCGCGTCCTGTCGCGTCTCCAGGCTGCGGCAGTTCTCCCAGCGATCGGGGGCCTTCTCCCAGTGATACAGGTCCTTGCTGTAGGCACAGCCGAGTCGCTGGATGTTCCCGCCATCCTGCCGGGAAAGTCCCGTGTAGAACATCCGCCAGCGATTCAGTTTCCACGGGTCTCGGGTAACGTGCATCGTCCACAGCATGTGGTCGTCCCAACTGCCCGGATCGCCGATGAAAATGGCGTTCTGCACCCGCTCCCAGTTGATGCCGTCATAGCTGATGGCATGCGCAATGAAGTCGTGGTTGGGAAGCACCAGATGGAACAGGTGGTAGACCCCCTTGTGATAGACGACATCCACATCGCCCATCGTCTTGTAGTGGGAGATCGCATCCTGATACATCGCTGACCTGAAAGCTCACGGAGAAAGAAAGCCCACGGGGGAACTCTCTCCGGAGTCGGCCGCGGCCGCAAGACTGTTTGCTCGAAGAGCATCGACCGCGATTGGGAAATCCCGACCGGCGGGTCGCGCGACCGGGCACCGTTCGAGCTACGCCCGGCGGCAGGATTGCGAGATGCACCAGCGGCGGACGAGGAACGCCAGACGCACGAGCGTGTCGCGGTCGAATCCCTCCAGACGCTCCTTTCCGGCGAAGGGATAGTCGACAGACCGTACAATGCCGATCAGCTCTGCCCTGGAAAGCGAGTCGGTGATGGTGGCGGAGGAGAGAGAGGCAATCGAGGCGACGTCGAAATCCGGACTGCGACTGACCGATGTCTGAGGCGGCGAACCAGCCAGGGGTGGCTGCGTCAGTCGGACATGTTCCACAGCCGGCAGCAGTTCCTCAAAGTCCACAGGCCTCATCAAAACACGGTGCATTCCGGCAGTGAGTGCGTCGCACACGGTTGCCAGATTCCCGACCGTCGTCAGCAGGATGCCTCTGATGCCCGAGCGGAGCTGTCGCATCTTCCGGAACAGGAGCACGCCGCGGCCATCGGGCAGCGACTCGCTCACAATCGCCAGAGAATAGTCGTGCTGCCGGGCCTGCTTCAGTGCGGTGGTGGAGGTGACAGCCAGTTCAACGTGGTATCCGAGCGCGGCTAGCGTCGAGACGATCCGGCTGGCACTGGTGCGGTCATGATCAACGATGAGGATGGGGCGCAGTGGCATGGCGAGGACTCCCCCGGGGAAGGTGTGCGGACCCTGAGGAAGCGGGCCGCTACAGACTCGACGCCGCGGTGCGAGCAGCCGCAAGCGATAGGAAGGGGCCATCATCGCCAGCACACCGCGTTCCCAATCAGAGGGAATTCCGCGCGGTGTCGTCTCGGCGAAGACGTGCAGTATTTCCGTCGGAAACTGCCGCTGCAGCCACCGGACGGAATGCGACGGGCTGCACAGCGCATCAGCACCCGGGGCTGAAAACGAGGCAGTTCGTGGCCATCTGCCTGCACCTCACTCGGTGCTGTCGTCGGGGGGCGGAGCAAATCCCCGGCGGAGGGTGTTTTCTGTCACCGTGATCGGAATCAGAAACTGCAGCAGGTAGTCGCGGCCTCCGGCCTTCGAGCCAATGCCCGAATACCGAAAGCCACCAAACGGCTGCCGGTTCACCAGGGCACCGGTGATTCCCCGGTTGAGATAGATATTTCCGGCGACCAGTTCGTTGCGGGCCCGTTCGAGATTCCGCGGGCTGCGACTGAACATGCCGGCGGTGAGGGCGTAGTCGGTTGCGTTCGCGATGCTGAAGGCTTCATCGAGATTTCGGGCGGGGATGGCGGCGACCACGGGGCCGAAGACCTCATTTTGCGCCAGCCGCGATTCGGGATCGACATCGGCATAAATGTGAGGGCCGACGAAGAACCCTTGCGATTCGAGCTCACCAAGGTCGACGGCGAGAACTTCGCGGTGCTCCTCTTTGGCCGTCGCAATGTAATCGCGAACCCGCTCCTGCGACTCCTCGTCGATGAGCGGGCCAAGAGTGACACCCGGTTCGCTGGCGGGACCGACCGTGATGCTCCGGGCCGCTTCCGCCAGACGTTCGAGAAACGGTTCGTAACAGGAGCGAAGGACGATCACCCGCGAACAGGCCGAGCATTTCTGACCGGCATACCCAAACGCGCTGGAGATGACTCCCAGCACGGCCTCATCCAGATCGGCGTCGGCATCGACGATGATCGCGTTCTTGCCACCCATCTCGGTAATGACCTGCTTCACTCCGAAGTGGCTGGGATGCTCGGCCGCAAGGCTGTTGATCGAAAGCCCGACTGCCCGGGACCCGGTGAACGCAATCACATCGACATCGGGACTGGCGACCAGAGCGGGACCGACCTCCTCACCGACACCGGGGAGGTACTGAACGACGCCGTCAGGAAGTCCGACTTCCCGAAACAGCGACATCAACTGCGCCGCCACGACGGAGGACTGCTCGGCCGGCTTCATCACCACCGGATTCCCGGCGACGAGGGCCGCGGCGGTCATCCCGGTCAGGATCGCCAGCGGGAAGTTCCACGGAGCGATCACGACCGCCACGCCCCGGGAGCGATACGTATACGTGTTCTCTTCTCCCGGAAAATCGTTCTGCACCGGGATCGACAGATCCCGCATCTGCTGGGCGTAAAACATGCAGAAGTCGATGGCCTCAGCCACATCGGCGTCGGCTTCCGCCCACGGCTTGCCACATTCGTAGACCATCCACCCCGCCAGTTCGAACCGCCGGTTGCGCATCTCGGCGGCGACGAGTTCAAGATACTCGGCGCGCTGCGACGGAGCCGTCCGGCTCCATTGCCGATAGGCACGGCGAGCGGCCTCGATGGCCTGTTCGGCCTGGTCGGCAGACGCCGACGCAACCCGCCCCACCACCTGTTTTTTGTTCGACGGATTGAGGGAGACGATCTGCTTGCGGGTGTCGACCGACTTGCCGTCAATGACGAGCGAGAATTCCTCACCGAGCCTGGCTTCGACGTGGCTCAGGGCAGTGGCAAAGTCCTCACGGATTTCCTTGCGACTGAAATCGCTGTGAGGTTCATTGTCAAACTTTTCCGCCCTGAGGATCGCCGGGACAGCCGCCTGCTGATTTTCCATCTCTGTGTGCCTGCCGTGACGAGAGTTGCCGATTCGCGCGCACTCTAGGCCGCAGATGCCGATTGTTCAATGAGTGGTCATCTCACGACGGGCCGGGGGGGAAACTCCCTGATCGCGACGAGAGGAGCCCAGATCACAGCTGCCGTCTCGAACGTTCGTCAATTTCAGGCAATCGCAGGATGGACGTACGGGCGTGATGTGGTCCAATCGATTCCTGACCACGCGGGGCCAACGCAGGGCCGGCGCAAGCCTTTGTGGACCGCGTCATGACGGGCTGCTCCGGGTGGCTATCATGAAGGGGCGGTGACTGGAACCACCGCCAAAGGACGACAGGTGCGCTGACACGGGGGTCATTACAGGAATGCGTGACGTACTGGCGGTCATCCTGGCCGGGGGAAAGGGATCGCGGCTGGAGCCGCTGACACTCGAGCGGGCGAAACCGGCTGTTCCTTTTGGAGGAGCCTACCGGATCATTGACTTCACCCTTTCAAACTGCATCAACAGCGGGCTTCGCAAGGCATACCTGCTCACGCAGTACAAAGCGGCGAGCCTCAACCGGCATATCAATCAGGGATGGCGGTTTCTCTCACGCGAGCTGGGAGAATTCATCGACGTCCTCCCGCCACAGCAGCGAATCGACGAGAGCTGGTATCTGGGAACGGCGGATGCCGTGTACCAGAACATTTTCACCATCGAGCAGGTCCCCTGCGAACACGTGCTGATTCTTGGTGGGGACCACATCTACAAGATGGACTACTCGGAGATGGTGCGGGAGCACGTCGCCGAGGACGCCGATGCCACCGTCGCGTGCATCCCGGTACCACTGGAGGACGGCAAACGATTCGGCATCGTCGGGACCGACGAAGACCGCTGGATCCGACGGTTTGAAGAGAAGCCGGAGTCGCCGTTTCCGATGCCGGACTCTCCGGGGCAGTGCTTGGCCTCAATGGGAATCTACGTCTTCAAAAGACGCTTTCTGCTCGAGCAGTTGTGCGACGACGCGACGATTCCGGACAGTACTCACGATTTCGGGAAAGACATCATTCCTCGCGTGATCAAGTCGCACCGCATCCGGGCGTTTCCCTTCAGGGATCGAAATACGAAGCAAACCGCCTACTGGCGTGATGTCGGCACCCTCGATTCGTACTTCGAGGCGAACATGGATCTCGTGGCGGTCGATCCTCAACTGAACCTGTACGACGAAGGTTGGCCAATCCGCGGATACTTTCCCCCGATGCCGCCACCGAAGTTTGTGTTCGCAGATGAAGACGCCGTTCCGGCACGGGCCGGCAAGGCGCTCGACAGCCTCGTCTGCGCCGGGTCTGTCATTTCCGGCGGCTCGGTGCGGCGGTCGATCCTCTCGGCGAGGGTCCGTGTCAACAGCTGGTCAAGCGTCGAAGACTCGATCCTGTTTTCCGGCGTCAATGTCGGGCGGCACGCTCGACTCCGCAAGACGATCGTCGAACGCGACGTCGACATCCCCGAAGGGATCGAGATCGGATTCGATGCCACTGCAGACCGGCGGCGTGGATTTACCGTCACCGAAGGTGGGGTGACGGTCGTCCATGCACCGAACTGGTCCTGACGCGGTGACGGCCTGAACGACCGGCCAGATCCCTGACGATCAACTCCGGCGACGACTCCGCCACGGGGAGGATCGTCCCTTATTCGACGGCAACCAGGCTCTTGTTGCGAAAGGGAGGGCTGAGAACGATCTCGTGAACCAGACGGCGCACACGGTAGTCATCGGCGATCAGCGTCTCGGCAATTCGCTCGATGGTGCAGTCGTCGCCGTCTGCCAGGCTCCGTCCCAGGGCATAGCCGAGCATTTTCGCCGTCACATGGCGGGCGTAATCGTCGCTTCGGGCCAGCAGGACCTGGCGAAGCCCGGGAAGCCCTTCAAACGTTTCTCCCGAGGGGAACGACGCCGACGCATCGACAGGCTGTCCGAACTCCTGATCGCGCCAGCGCCCCAGAACGTCGTAATGTTCCAGCGAGAAGCCGATCGGGTCCATCAGGTTGTGACAGGCGGCACATGCCGGGTTTCGGCGATGCTCGGCCAGTTGCTCCCGAACAGTCTGCTTTGACTTGCGGCTGACCTTCAACTCGGGAACATCCGGCGGAGGAGGCGGGACGCGAACACCCAGAAACGTCTCGAGAACCCAGGCTCCCCGGAGGACCGGGCTGGTCCGCGTGGGGTAGCTGGTCAGCAGGTGGACGGCTCCCATCCCCAAAACTCCGCCGCGGTCGGCAGTCTCCAGGTCGATCCGGCGGAACTCTCCCCCCTTGCCTCGCATCCACGCCGGTGGTCGCGGCTTCTCCTGATCCTCGGGCAACTCCCCACCGGGAATCAGCCCGTAATGTTTTGCCAGCCTGTCGTTGACGATGACGTAGTCGGCCGAGAGAAGTTCCAGCAGGCTTCCATCCTCGCGCAGCAGATGATCGAACAGGTGGATCGGCTCCTCACGCAGTTCCTCCAGCAGTTCGGAGGTGAACTGCGCTCGGAAGACCCCCGTATCCGGAGCCACGAGGGCCCCGACCTCCTTGGTTCCCAGCCACTGACCGACAAACTGCTCTGAGAACGCGTGCGCCTTCGGATCGTCGAGCATGCGATCGACCTGCTGCGGCAGGTGGACAGGGTCCTGCAGCTTCCCACTCTCGGCGAGGGCAAAGAGTTCTGCATCCGGCATACTCGACCACAGAAAGTACGACAGCCGTACCGCGAGTTCGTGATCGTTGAGCGGCTCCAGCTCAGGTCCCTGCGGATCCCCTTCAATGCGGAACAGGAAATGAGGCGAAACGAGCACCGCCTTCATCGGCAGTCGGATCGCCTCCTCGAACGGGTCGCCGCGACCGGCGGCACGATCGTAGAGCGTCAGCAGTCTCTCGACTTCCTCATCCCCCACGGGACGACGGAAGGCACGCCGGGCGAAGCTCCTGATGACGTTCGCGGCAGTCTGGCGAGGCTGCGGCGGACTGACGCCGGGTTCCACCCCGAGCAGACGCTCATGATTTCTGACGGCATCAGCGCTCGGGGATCCGGTACGCTGCACAAGACGGACCTTGTGGAACGCCCCCGCAGCCTCTCCTTCATTCCTGATCGCGATGGCGTGTGTTCCGCGCGCGAGCCGGAGAGTCGTCTGCAGTTGCCCCGTCTCTCCCTTGTCGGTTTCGACCGGAGCCCGATGCGCCAGAATTCCGTCGACATGGACCGCAAAAGTCGTCGCCCCCTCGACATCAAACGACAGTGTGAGATCGTACTCGGCCCGCCGGTACACGGTGACGATAGCGGTGAGTTGCTTACCCGGA
Organism: uncultured Planctomycetaceae bacterium; assembly: GCA_964624215.1. Lineage (GTDB taxonomy): Bacteria > Planctomycetota > Planctomycetia > Planctomycetales > Planctomycetaceae > CAZUXX01. Next base: position 1,676 of record CAZUXX010000112.1, on the reverse strand, counting down.
TCGATGGTGCGGGAACTCTTCGAGTCGTCCACCGGCAGCAGTTCGGAAAGCGCCACGTCGATCTGGATCGGCGGGGAAATGAGCGCTTTGTCGAGAATCTCCTCGGCCGCTTCCAGGTACCGTTCCATCAGGATCGGTGGCAGGTAGAGTGTCTCTCCGTTGGTCGTGAACCCTTCTCCGCCAGATCCGTCGACGGGAAATGTCTCCGAGGCATGGAACTCGACACCCAGCAGATCCCGGATGGTGTTGTCGTATTCAACGCGATTGAGGCGACGCGGCAAAACCGGCGGGGCGAACTCCCCGTGCCGGCACGCGGTCGCCCGCAGGGTCATCTCGATCCAGCGCGAAATTTCCAGCCGTTCTTCCTCGCTGGGCTGAGGCTGATCGCCGGGCGGCATCGTGCGGTTATGGAGCTGCTCGGCAACGCTCTTCCACAGGCCGCGCTGGCGATCGATTCCGTCGACTGTCGTCGCATCGAGGAAGTGAACACTATCCCCTTCGTGGTGGCAATCTCCGCAGTAGCGCACGAGCACCGGTCGCACGTTCTCTTCAAAGGCACTCGCCGACACCGGCTCCAGTACCGGATCGGCGGCCATGACGATGGCAGGGGACAGCAGAACGAACGTGGCCAGAATTCGGCACGACATGTTGCAACTCATGGTGACCGTTCAGAGAAGGCAGGACCTGTCGACGACCTGCCCGCCAGGCGACGAACCTGCGCTACCGTTGGCCGACGTCGCCCGCAACACCAGTGTAAGCAGAAAACGGCCCGGAAAGGGACTCTCGCGGTAGCTGCGATTGATCTCCGAGACTCGTCTGCTCCTCCTCCCCGGTATCGCTCCGGCTCAACTGGAACGCGACTGCATCATCGTGCGGGGTCTCCATGCAAAAGACCGCGTCCGAATCGTCGGCCGCGGTCTCGAAACTCCACGTGATCGGGTTCCCCCACACTGTGCAACAGTCACACGCACTGTCGGGGGCTGATGTCGATGATCCGATTACTCGGCCGCCATCCGCTTGGCCTGCTCGGCCGCCTCCTCGATTCCGCCGACGTACATGAAGGCGGCTTCGGGCAGGTGGTCCCACTTGCCGTCGCAGAGCTGCTCGAACGAGTCGATCGTCTCTTCCAGTGAGGTAAAGTTACCGGGCTTGCCGGTGAAGACCTCGGCCACGAAGAAGGGCTGTGAAAGGAAGCGCTCGATGCGGCGGGCACGCAACACGACGAGCTTGTCGTCTTCGGAGAGCTCTTCAACACCGAGAATGGCGATGATGTCCTGCAGTTCGCGATACCGCTGCAGGATCTGCTGCACGCGACGGGCCACTTCGTAGTGTCGCTCACCGACCACCTGCGGGTCGAGAATTCGAGACGACGACGCCAGCGGATCGATGGCGGGATAAATCCCCTTCTCGGCGATCTTTCGCTCGAGATAAATGAACGCATCCAGGTGGCTGAACGCCGTGGCGGGTGCCGGGTCGGTCGGGTCGTCTGCCGGGACATACACAGCCTGCACCGACGTAATGGCCCCCTTCTTGGTGGACGTGATCCGCTCCTGGAGTTGCCCCAGTTCGGTCCCCAGAGTCGGTTGATATCCCACGGCAGAAGGCATACGGCCCAGCAGCGCGGAGACCTCCGAACCGGCCTGCGAGAAGCGGAAGATGTTGTCGTTGAACAGCAG
>CAZUXX010000111.1:0-8948 GCA_964624215.1 uncultured Planctomycetaceae bacterium | reverse complement strand
GATCGGACCAATCCGCTTCCAGGTCTTGCCCCAATCGTCGGTCCGTTCAAAGTGCAACCGCCACCCGTCGTATTCTGTCGATGATCCGCAGATGAGCATCCCGTCGACGAGGACCGGCTTGTTCTTCACGGGGCCGTCAATGCCTTCGGGCAGGCGACACGGATGCGACCAGCTTTTCCCGTGATCGTCGGACGTCTGGTGAACTCCCCACCATTCACTGGGACTGGGACCGCACTTTGAAAACAGATGCAGCGGCCCCCCCGGTTGTTGAAACAGGACCGGGTTCCAGCAGGGGTATCGCAGGTCGGCATGCTGTACGCCATTGGCGACCTCGACCGGAGCGGTCCATTTGCCATCAACGTGTCGGGTGACCCAGATCCCCACGTCCTGGTGCTTCTCGTGCGTTCCGGCAAAGAAGGCCACGACCAGCCCTGTGGGAGTCTCTGCAATGGTCGACGCATGGCAGGAGGGAAACGGGACTTCGTCGAACACAAACCCGCCTCCCACCACCGGTCTGGGTTGTGTCTGGGGCGCTGGGTCCGCATCCGGCGCAGCGGCGGCAGCGCTGGCGAGTTCTGCCCGCGGATTCGTCTTGTAGTACAGCCGGCCGTCCTCGGCACCAACCAGCAGGTCGGGGATGCCGTTCTTGTCCCAGTCAACTGTGGCCGGTGCTGTGGTGTGTCCCGCAAGGACCCGATCGTCGAGCGGTCCCATGTCCTCAAACCAGGTGAAGCCCTCGTCGTCGGTCCGGACGTTTCGCAGCCAGTTGGCATTGACGCTATTGACGAGCAGATCGAGCCGTCCATCGCCGTCCCAGTCAACGACGTGCAGCTTGCGTCTCCCGCTGGCCCCCGCGCGATTGGCATTGAGTCGCAGCAGGTCGTCCTTTTTGTTGCCGACTGACCTGTGCCGCGAGTCGAACTCGCAGGGGCCCACCATCTTGAAGATCCGCGTGGGGGGCAGCAGGACATATCGAGAGTCTTCAGGCCCTGCCGTGTCTCGACGTTCGCCGTTCCGCTGCTCATCGCGCGGATCCTCGGCCCTTTCGTAGAACGCCAGATACCCCTCGTGGTCGAGCATCACGAGATCAGTCAATCCGTCGCCGTTCCAGTCCACCGCACACGGCGTCGTCCGCCATTGAGTCACCAGATCCCTTTCGTCCGGGGTCCACCAGACCCACTCGGGTTTTGGAGGATCTCCCTCCCAGGCGACTTCCACCGGGACGCCGTACTCTCCGTCCCAGACGACCCGCACATGACCAAAGATGTCGTTGGTGATGATGTTCAGAGTCCCTGTCTGATCCCAATCGGCCACGCTGAGGGCGGTGTAGCCCCACTTGGCCTCACAGGGTCCCTGGATCGAACCTTTCGGGCCCGCTTCAATTCGAGAGGGAGCCGGATCGGAGCCTGTCGCGGTGAGCGACTGGAACACCTGATTCGTTTCGATGTACTTCGGGGCAGCCCACCGGGGATTCTCACCCCCCGTCAGATTCTCGATCAAACCGATGTAGCCGGCTGTGTTCCCGCAGATCAGGTCTTCATCGCCATCGCCGTCCCAGTCGACGCTAAAGGGGGTCACCAGAGCCCCGAACTTCACATCAGCCGCCTGCTGCTGAAAGTAGACGGGGGTCTTGAAGAGTTCCGCCGTCTCTGTCGAGGCGGAGACATTCGTACGGCCCTCCAGCAGAGCAACACGGCCGTCCTCGTCACCACACACAAGGTCCAGCCGCCCGTCGCCGTCCCAGTCGATTGCGACCGGAGTGATCATCTGCAGATCCATTCGCAGCGGAACTGATTCCGCCGTCGCGGCCTCGCTCGATGCTTCTTGCACCCGCGTCACGAGTCGCTTGCCTGGTGCAAACGACGGCTTGTCGCGCGAACCCGTGTTCTCGAAGTAGGTGAACCCGTCCAGAAACTCCCCGCAGATCAGGTCGAGGTCTCCGTCGTCGTCGCAATCGGCCAGGTTCGGACTCGGCATACCGTACACGTCGATCAAGTTGCCATCGGCGGTCGTCAGCTTGCGGGCCGGCGCAAATGTTGTGTTGGCCAGTGCGGCAAGTCGATTGGCCAGGGGCGTCTTTGGACCAGGGGCCACCGGGCGGGCTTTCCCTTCCGACGCCTCACCCGGACTCACTTCCAGGTTTTCGACGAGATAAACGAACCCGTGCAGGGGACCATTCTTCCAGTTGCCCTCCTCGTCCCAGGCGTCGTCCCAGCCATAGTCGTCCCACACGCCCAGACCAATGATCACGTCGAGATCACCATCCCCGTCCCAGTCAACGAGCTTCCACTGGTTCGCCCGGATTCGCTTGTACTGGGGATCGATTTTCCCGGGCAGTGGCAACGTGATGGGATTCGAGTACTGCTCCTCACGGAAGTTGGCGTAGATCTTTCCCGGCGTCATCACAACCGGTTCGCCGTCGATGTAGCTGACCTGCACGTTCGACCGGCCTTCGGCGATGCGCACGGCCGGCTTGAAGACCGGTCGCGAATCGTCTCCTGAATTGCCCTCACCTGTGCTCTGTGAGCCGCTTCCGGGATTCTCGAAGAAGTATGTCCCGTTGTAGGGCTTGTCGGGACACACCACGACGAGATCGAGGTCTCCGTCGCCGTCGTAGTCCATGGGAAGGGGCCAGGCCCACAGACCCACTCCCAGATCGACAACGAGACCCGGATGGTTGTACGGGACCGGCTTCAACTCCCCCGCAGCGGGAAGCAGTGGCGGGAGGCTGACGAGCACAGCCAACAGGATGAAGCAGAAGATCAGCCGCGACATCGGTGCACCCTCGCAAGGTCAAGATCGATCGCACCATACTCGCCGCAAGCATCAGCGGCCACCGAGCCGACGATCTTTTGACGTCATCAACGGTTTCGACGTCCCGGTTTCCGGTGGCCCAGTTTCGATCTTGCGGAGGGCACGGGGATCAGAGATGTCCCACGGACGAGTTCCGGGAACCTCGGGCACGCCGGGAACTCGACTGACACCCTCTCTGGCCGCTGCGCAAAAGCGAGTCCCCCGGGGAATGGGCCCGGAGGACTCGTTGAGAACCGGAATTCAAGGAGTCTGAAACGTCTGCGAACTCACTCTGTCGGCTTGCAGTAGCTGAGGGCGAGCAGCGAGTAGGCGGTAGCCAGGTTCGGATCCCCCTCGTACCAGCGTTCGGCGCGGTTGACCCAGCTCCCATTGGGTTGCTGCAAGGAGAACAGGTGTTCGGCCAACTCCTTCCGCCAGTCGTGAACGTCGCCACTGGCGTCGGTGATTGTGTCTGCTCCCATCACAGAGAGGGCCTTCGCGAAGGTGTGATAGTAGTAGTACAAGCCCTGCTGCCCCATGCCGGGGTTCTCCTGCACGTCGTAATGCCGACGGATCCACTCGACGGCAGCCTTCACGCGCGGGTCTTCCTGATCAAGCCCGGCGTAGATCATGCTTTTCAGGCCGGCGTAGGTCATGCTGGCGTATGAGCGGAGTCCCCCTTCGGGAGTCGTCCCGGCCTGTGAAGTTCCGCCGGCAGCGGGCGTGTAGTAGAAGCCACCGTCGTTGACTTTCGACGCGAAGGGGGTGGTGTTGTGCTCGGACTCGAGATTCTGGGTGCGGCTGACGAAGATCAATGCCTTCTGGATGGCCGGGTCATCTTCGGGAACTCCCGCTTCGCGGAGAGCTTCGATGAAGAATGACGTGTTGGAAAGATCCGGTCGCTGATGGGATCCGTATCCCTGTCCTCCGTAGGCGGGGTCGCTCTTGGGGGTCTGCTCCTCGTCGTCCCATTGCAGCCCCTTCAGAAAGGCGACGGCATTGCGGATGGTCTTGTCGTAGCGACCATCGGCGTTGGCGGCATTGAACGCCAGCAGCACGATCGACGTTTCGTAGTTGCGGTGTTTCGATCCGTCGGCGTAGACCCCTCCGTCTTCACGGATGAACTGGTCGAGATGCTCAAGACCTTTCGCGACAGCGGGGTCGGTGAGCGGGACCCCTGACCTGAGTAGTGAAAAGAGACACAAAGCCGAGATGCCCGGCTGGTTCGGGGCCCAACCGCCATCGTCGGCCTGCGAGGCCTTGAGGTACTCCACCCCGCTGCTGACCGACTTCTTGTACTGGTCGGGTGCAGGCCCCCCGGCCGCCGACACCGGCGTCTGGCCGACGATCCACACTCCCGCCGCCAACAGCACCATGACGCGTTGCATTCGCACTCTCCTCGCAATGTGACTGGCAGTCGCCAGTGAAGCTTGCCCCCAAGGTTCGATTGCATCTTCACCGACAGGGTGCGACCCGACAAGCGGCATCCTTGCGAGTTCGACGAGAACAGGGCAGGAAATCAGACGACGTTGGCAAATCGGCCTCGACGTGAATCGGGATCGTCTGTTGCAAGGCCGCTTGTGTCGAACACAATGGATGTGATCCGATTCGCTTTCCTGCACTGAGAGACTCCCATGGAATTCATCGACCCGCATGTCCACATGGTTTCGCGGACCACCGATGACTACGAGCGGATGGCACGCATGGGATGTGTTGCCATCAGCGAACCGGCATTCTGGGCCGGCTTTGACCGCGGCTCAGTCGAGGGCTTCCGGGACTATTTCCGTCAGTTGACGGAATTCGAACCAAAGCGGGCCAGCTGGAGTGGCATCCAGCACTTCACCTGGCTGTGCATCAACGCCAAGGAGGCGGAGAACGTCGAACTGTCACGCGAAGTGATTGCCATGATTCCCGAGTTCCTGGACAAGCCCGGAGTCCTGGGGATCGGGGAGATCGGACTGAACAAGAATACTCCCAACGAATGCACCGTCTTCCGTGAGCATCTCGATCTCGCGGCGAGAACGAACGAGCTAATCCTGATCCACACGCCTCACCTGGCAGACAAGTACAAGGGGACGCGGATGATCGTGGACATGCTCCAGGAGCGGGGCGACCTCCAGCCGCATCGAATCCTCATCGATCATGTCGAGGAACATACCGTCCAGGTGGCTCTCGACGGGGGATACTGGTGTGCGATGACCCTCTACCCGACGACCAAGTGCACGCCGGCCCGGGCAGCCGACATCATCGAGAGGTACGGGAGCGACCGCATCATGGTTAACTCGGCTGGCGACTGGGGTCCGTCCCAGCCACTCGCGGTCCCCGACTTCATTCAGGAGATGCGGCATCGGGGGCACCCGGAGTCGCTGATACGCAAGATCGTGTACGAGAACCCGCTGGAGTTCTTCGGCCAGTGCGAGCGGTTCACATTCCAGCCGCGACAGTGACCTCCTTGGTCTGAGCGCAGTCGCTGCCGGACAGGACAAGTCGCCCGGCCGGGAGTCCTCTGCGTCACTGGCCCCTCCGGGACCTGTCCCGAGTCTACGGGTCATTGGCTCCCGGCTGCGGTTGAGCAATGACCTTGTCGGCATCGTCAGGAACCTTGATCTCGCGGGTGCCATCTTCCTTGGGCAAATCCACAATCTCCTCCCAAGCCCGGAATGGCGGCGGAGGAGGAGTCGCGGAGTCGTCGAGGATGGGCTCCTGCAGGTTCACTCCCGGTTCGACGCGAATCGCCATCGTCCCGCCAACGTGACCCTTGCCCCCCTCGGCGCGCGTATCGAATTGACCCGCGACGATGCGCGCAAAGCCGGTGTGTCCGGAGTTTCCTTCTGCGGGCTCGAAGTACACCATTCCGCCCGCAATCGGCTCCCCACGAAACTCCACCGTTCCCGAAAGGTGATACTGCTCCGGAGCCGGGTCACCGCAACCCGCAAGCAGCAGCACGGCAAGTGCCAGGGTCATGCGTCTGAACATCGGCGATTCGAGCACGACGACATTCTCCCAATCCGGGGGGGTGAACTTGCCGGGCAGCGACTCAGTCAGACTCACGGGACAGAGGCCGCTTCGGCTTCGTCGCGACTCCCCAGAGCCCGGTAAAGCATCATGTCGATATTCTCGCTGAGGAAGGTGACCTTGCCGTCGGCGGCCGAGAACTGTGCCCCACCGGCATGCATGCTGCCGAAACTGACATCGTTGAAGTTGTTCCCCCCGTCGTACGGGACGGCATTGATGGGGTGCTGGATATTCTTCACGGATGCTCCCGCATCGTTACCGGAGATACCGCGATTCCACGCGCGATAGTGGTTGGCATTGTTCCAGGAGATTTCGCCGATGAGCAGCGTGTTGGAGGTCCCGTCAACGATATCCCGCATCGGGTGAGCGGTGCCGCGATGCAGAATCCCTGTGGTGGCAAATCCGCCATGGTTTCCGGGAGTGCTTGCGGCCGGATAGTGCCCCCCTCCCATCTTCGGGGTCAGCGGGGTTCCTCCCCCCGGCGGGCTCTTGGGTCCGGCAACACCGATGTAGTGGGTTGTCGCGGGATGCTGGCCAGGCGAGCTGGGATAATCTTCGTTCACATTGTTGCCAACGATCTTGGTCTTGCTGCCGCTCGGACACAGGAACAGTTCCGGGGCCTCCAGACACAGGCCGATGTTGTACCGCGGCTGACCGTTGGCCGGGGCGGACGCGACCGTGTCGTTGTAGTCGCGAACATTGAAGTCGAAGCGGTCATACAGGGGCTTCTGTTCGATATAGGGCAGAATGGAAACATGCCAGCCCATCCCCGTTCCGGAATTAATGACGAACCCTCCTGGCGGGAAGACCTTGGTATTCCCCTCGTAGTTATGCAGGGCAATCACGAGATTGTGCAGGTGATCCTGACACTGGCTTTTTCGGGCGGCCTCCCGGACCTGCTGAACCGCGGGCAGAAGCAGGGCAACGAGAATGGCGATGATTGCAATCACGACGAGTAATTCGATCAGCGTGAATGCACGGCGCTGCAGCGACATCAGAATACTCCTCGAACGAGAACGGCGGAGCCCGCGAATGCGGGAAGAATGAATTCCGCGCAGCCTCACCAGCCCACTGAGGTGCAACTTTCACTCTACGGAATGGCCCGTCCGTTTGCGACCTTTCGGTATCCACGCGAGCCAGGAACGCTGACCGGCTCTGTCCCGGGGCACTCTCCGGGTGAGGACCGAAGCGATGCGGGCGGGCGGCGAGAGCAGCGTGATCGGCACCGGCGCTCACGCCGAACGCAGTTTCCGGGATTCAGCATTTACTCCGTCGCCCGCAGGCTTTCCGCAGGCAGCACAACCGGTCGGGAGCGCGCTCATCGCTCACGAATCGGCAGGGCGTCTGTTGTTTTCTGGCAACACCGCGCACAGCGGGTGATAGGGTTGGGTCAGAACGCACCGCAGGAATTCGACTACGGAATCGGCACCACTTCGACCCGAATCGGCAGCGGGCAATCTGGCCCATGCTTGACTACAAACGCCTTCGCAATGATCTCGTCGCGCTTGCCCTTCTGGCAGCGTGTGTCTTTGCTGCGCTGGCGCTGGCGAGTTACGACCCTGCGGACCCTCCCGCAACGGTGGTTGCCCCCGCCTCCCAGGAGATTCGGAACCTGTGTGGTCCGGTGGGTGCACAACTCGCCCATCAGCTGCAACTGGCATTGGGTGCCGCCTCGTGGGCTGCCCTGGCTGGTCTCGTGGTGTTCGACCTGCGGCTGTTCTCCCGCACTGAACAGAAAGATGTGCTGGCGCGGTGCGCGGGTTGGGCCTTTCTCTGTCTCGCAACCTGCCTGACGCTTCAGCTCGCAATGCCGACATTCGGCCACGGGCCCGTTGTCGGCAGCGGTGGCTATGTCGGTGCCTGGGGCGAGATCCTGCTGCGGGAGAATTTCTCCACAGCCGGGACGCTGGTCGTCATCGGGACCTTCGTCGTGACGGGACTGCTGCTCGCGAATGAACTGGTGCTGTTCCGTCTGCTGGGGTTCATCACGATGCTTCCCCTGCGGATCCTCAGCTGGTTTGTCCTGACGGAACCAACCGCTCGTCGTGACGAGTCTTCCGCCGAAGTCGAGCGCCCGCAGCCCTCCCCACGGTCACGAACGGCGCGTGAGGAGGAGTCGCCTCCCGAGCCGGCAGAAGAAGAGTTTGCGGACTTCGAGCCAGTCGAGACCGAGTTCAAGGTGAACCCTCCGGCGTCCCTGCCGTCCCCGACCCCGGACGTTCCCGAACGGACGCGTCGTGCTCGCCCCTCTCTCGACGACACCGAGTACGAACTTCCCGACACGTCCATTCTCGAGGAGGCGGAAGAGTTTCCATTCGAGCTGCTGGCAAAGAAAGCGCAGATTGCCGCCGGGATCCTGGAGAAGACGTTCAACGAGTTTGGACTGAACGTGAAGGTGACGGAAATCGACACCGGCCCGGTGGTGACGCAGTTCGAGCTCGATCTCGAACCCGGGCTGCGCGTCTCGAAGGTCGTCAACCTGCAGGACGATCTCGCGATCGCGTTGCGTGTGCCGGCCGTCCGTGTGGTCTCACCGATTCCCGGCAAGAACACCGTCGGTGTCGAAGTTCCCAACGAGAAGCGTGTCACCGTGCGGCTGAAGGAACTGCTTGCCACTTGTGCCGCACAGACAGAATCGATGCGGATCCCCATCTTTCTGGGGAAAGATGTCAGTGGGCACCCCATGGTTGTCGACCTGACGAAGATGCCGCACCTGCTGATCGCCGGCCGGACCGGGACGGGCAAGAGCGTCTGCCTGAATACGCTGATCACGTCGATCCTGATGACGCGAACCCCGGACGATGTGCGGATGCTGATGATCGACCCGAAGATGGTCGAACTCAGTCCGTACATGCGGATCCCGCATCTGATGCATCCTGTGATTACGGACATGAAGAAGGCCGAGGCGGTGCTGGCCTGGGCCGTCGACAAGATGGAGGAACGCTACGACCTTCTCGCGCAGGTCGGTGTGCGGCACCTCGACAGCTACAACGCGCTCGGGAAGGAACGGATCCTCAAGAAGCTGGGGATCGACCCGGACAGCCCGGAAGCCGATGCCGTCCCGGAGCGGATGCCGTACATCGTGATCATCGCCGACGAAATGGCGGACCTGATGATGACGTCCGGCAAGGATGTCGAGT
>CAZUXX010000110.1:0-8948 GCA_964624215.1 uncultured Planctomycetaceae bacterium | reverse complement strand
CAGCAGGAGCTCTCCACCCAGCGGAACAAGGTCCGTCCCCGGCGCACCGAACCCGTGGCACAAAACGACCGCCAGACGCGGGTTGGTCGCTGCAGCTTCCGAGGCAACAACCGAGCAATTGAGCCCGCCCCACTGCACGTGTTTTGGCCGAATCACCTCAGAATCTCCGGTCGGTTGCGTGTTTCAGCCACCTGCGGGACGGGCCGGTCCCCTTACTCCTCCATGATCTCGGTCTCTTTTGCCTTCGCAATGTCGTTGACCTTCCCTTCGTACTTCTTGGTCAGGTCCTGGATCGCATCCTTGGCTGCCTTGCAGTCATCCTCGCTGAAGACCTTGTCCTTCTCCGACTGATCAGCGTGCTTGTTCGCATCCCGCCGGATGTTGCGGATCGCAATCCGCGCCTCTTCCGCAAACTTGCCGATCCGCGTCACCATTTCACGGCGACGTTCGGTCGACAGCGGCGGCACGTTCAGACGCACAATACGCCCGTCACTGTTGGGAGCCAGGCCCGCATCACTCGACTGGATCGCTTTGACGATCTCCCCCAGCACGCCGGCGTCGAACGGTCGGATGACGATCTGTTGCGGCTCAGGGACGCTGATCTGCGCCAGCTGCTTCAGGGGAGTCGGAGACCCGTAGTAATTCACGCGGATCGAGTCGACCAGCCCCGGATTAGCACGACCGGTCCGGATCCCCGCCAGCTCATCCTGGAAGTACGCAACCGCCTTCTCCATACGCTCTTCGGCGTCCAGAAGTATCTCGTCCTGATCCATCATCGCACCCTTCGGCAAGCAGTTCTTTCAGACCGCCAAACCATATCGCATGCCCCGGGGGATGAGAAGCACTCCCGCAGGCAGTTCAGCCCCCAAAAAACGGGACCATGAACCTGCGACACATGACAGACCACGCTTGCAAAAAGCCAGCGGCCCAATTGAAGGGAACGCAACCAGCACCGCAGCAGAGGCCTCCCGCTCTGTCACCGGGCGAAGAAGTGCAGGGCAACCAGGACCCCACCGGCAGAGTCAGCCTCAGCCGGAATTCGCGGCCAGTTGCTCGACAATCTTGCGATTGATGCCGTGCTCCCGCAGCTTGGCGGCTCCATGAAGCGCGTTCGCCATCGACCGGGCGTCGCTGGAACCATGGCAGATCAGGCAGATTCCGTCGATCCCCAGCAACGGAGCTCCACCAACTTCCTTGTACTCGTAACCGCGTGCCAGTTGATGCAAGGCGCTCCCCGCCTTGTTCCGCTCGGTTTCAAGCGATTCCAGAACGGCTTCGCTCACTTTGCGAAGCATCATCGACGCCATCCCTTCGCTGACCTTCAGGACAACGTTCCCGACAAAGCCCTCGCAAATGACGACGTCCGCTTCCCCCTGGTAAAGCCCCCGACCTTCGACATTCCCGACGTAAGAATCCTTGAGCGGGCTCGTATCCAGCAGTCGGTGAGTTTCCCGGACGAGTTCGTTCCCTTTCCCGTCCTCGCTGCCGATGTTCATCAGCCCCAGCGATGGACGCTCGATCCCCAGCAGTTCCCGGGCGTAGATCGAGCCCATCACAGCATACTGCACCAGATGCTCCGGGCGGGCTCCCGGATTCGCGCCGACATCCATCAGCACACAGCGGCCGTGCAGCGTCGGAAGCACAACAGCAATTCCGGGCCGCTTGATCCCCTTCAGGAACAGCCGCGTCCGGAGACCTGCCGCCACAACACCGCCCGTATTCCCCGCACTGACGACAGCATCCGCTTCGCCAATCGCCATCTGCTTCCAGCACACGGCAATCGAACAGTTCGGCTTGCGGCGCAGGGCATCCGTCGGCTTTTCGGCCATGCCGACGTAACCCTCGGCGGGAACGAGTGTCAGCCGTCCCCCGAAATCTCCACTGCGCTCGATCGCAGGGGCCAGCGCGTCGGGATCACCGACCAGTTGTATTTGCAGAGCCTCGCTCGCCTGCAGGGCGGCAATAGCTCCCTCGATGTTAATTCCGGGCGCATCGTCGCCGCCCATTGCGTCGAGCGCGATCCGCATCGAACGCCCTACTCGTCAGAGTCCAGCATCGTCATCTTCCGACCGTGATAGTACCCGCAGTTCGGGCACACCACGTGCGAAGGCACCGCGGTACCGCATTGACCGCAGTACTGCACCTTGATGCGCTGCACGCCATCGTGACTGCGACGCTTCCGCTTCTTGGACTTCGACGTTCGTCTCTTCGGGACTGCCATGGGAGCAACTTCCTGGCGACGGAACTGGTCCGTCGGAGAGTAGATATCAACGACTCAGGCGGCGCAGCAGCAAGGCGCCGTCGCTTCTCCCGGACTAGACACGGCGATCCCGCGATCCGCCGGAGGAACGGCAGGCATGTTATCGCCGCCAAGGAAACAGTGTCAAGCAGCCAACCCCGCCACCCTCCTCACATTTCGATCCCCGGGGCAGGACAGGAAAAACAGTCGAGGTTTGACGGTCCGTTCGTTCAGCCGGTACGGTGCTTCCGTAACCAGTGTTACCGGGAGAGGGCCAATGCCTGCGTTTCGCGTCTCTGCACTCGTGTGGGTGATTCCCCTGCTGCTTGTCAGTTCGCTTCAGCCGGCTGCCACAGCGGACCCCCCGCGGCCGAACATCGTCATCGTCTTCACCGACGACCAGGGGTATGCCGATGTCGGAGCCTTCGGAGCCAGGGGCTTCGAAACGCCCAACCTCGACCGCATGGCTGCCGAAGGCCGCAAGTTCACCAGCTTTTACGTCGCCCAGGCCGTCTGCGGCGCGTCGCGGGCAGCCCTGCTGACCGGCTGCTACCCCAATCGCATCGGTATGCTGGGAGCTCCCAGTCACACCGCCCGACACGGCATCAATCCCGATGAGGTGCTCCTCCCGGAACTGTGCAAAAGCCGCGAATATGCCACTGCCATGTTCGGAAAGTGGCATCTGGGCCACCACAAACAGTCGCTCCCCGTTCATCACGGGTTCGATGAGTACTTCGGATTACCGTACTCCAACGACATGTGGCCCTTTCATCCTACCAGCAAGGCGTTCCCCGATCTGCCGTTGATCGAAGGCGACCAGATCATCAATCCCGGGGTCACTCCCGACGATCAGACCCAACTGACAACCTGGTACACCGAACGCGCGGTTGACTTTATCGACCGGAATCACGACCGGCCGTTCTTCCTCTATGTCGCCCATTCGATGCCGCACGTGCCGCTGTTCACGTCGGAGAAATTCAAAGGCAAGAGCGAGCAGGGAGCCTACGGCGATGTGATTATGGAAATCGACTGGAGCGTCGGCGAAATCACCAAAGCGCTGCAGCGACACGAAATCCTCGACAACACGCTGATGATCTTCACCTCCGACAACGGCCCCTGGCTCTCGTACGGAAACCACGCCGGCTCGGCCGGCCCGCTACGGGAAGGAAAAGGAACCGTCTGGGAAGGGGGCACGCGGGTCCCCTGCATCATGCGCTGGCCAGCCAGGATCCCGGCCGGCACCGAGTGTGACGCACTTGCGGCCACAATCGATTTCTTGCCGACCATCGCCGGCATCATCGGGGCCGATCTTCCCGATCATCCCATTGATGGAAAGGACATCCTTCCGTTGATGACCGGTGAGTCCGACGAGTCGCCGCACGAGGCCTACCTGTACTACTGGGGAAATCACCTCCAGGCGATTCGCAGCGGCGACTGGAAGCTGCACTTCCCGCATGCATACCGCAGCCTGACCGGTCAGCCCGGACGTGATGGCCTCCCCGCTGGCTACTCGCAACAGCGCACAGACCTGGCCCTGTACAACCTGGCCAGCGACATCGGCGAAACGAACGATGTCAAGGACGAGCACCCCGATGTCGTCAGAAAACTGCAGGCATTGGCAGACAAGGCCCGGCAGGAACTCGGCGACTCCGCGACGAAGCAGAAGGGAGCCGGCTTCCGTCCACCGGCGCGCATTCAGTAGCACCGCCCCGTCCGGCCCCCTTCTGCCGACCTGCCGCTCGTCACGCTTCATCTTCCCGGGTGCGGCTCCCCGCCGTGTCGGGCTCCCCTGCGCAAGGACCGCCAAGCGATTCCCATGGGTTATCGAAACCTCCGTGACTGTCTGAAGGATCTCGAGCGCCACGGGCATCTCATCCGTCTGTCGACTCCTGTGGATGCCCACCTCGAAGCCGCCGACATCCAGCGCAGGATCTATGCCGCCCAGGGGCCCGCCATCCTCTTCGAAAACGTGACAGACTGCCGGTTCCCGATGGTCTCGAACCTCTACGGGACCATCGACCGGACACGGTTCCTCTTTCGCGATACCCTCGACTCGGTTCGCAAGCTGGTCGAACTGAAGATCGACCCCACCACCGCCTTGCGGCGACCCTTTCATTACAGCCGGGCCCTGCCGACCGCATGGGCGATGCGGCCAAAATTCGTCTCACGTGGACCGGTCCTCACCCACACGACCACACTCGGAGAACTCCCGCGCCTGCAGAGCTGGCCCCTCGACGGCGGTCCGTTCATTACGCTGCCAGCCGTCTATACCGAGCATCCCGACCGCCCCGGATGGATGCAGTCCAACCTCGGGATGTACCGCATCCAGTTGGCGGGAAACGACTACGAACCTGAACGCGAAGTCGGGCTGCACTACCAGATTCATCGCAGCATCGGCGTGCATCACGCAGCAGCCGTCCGCCGCAACGAACCACTCCGGGTGAACGTGTTTGTCGGTGGTCCTCCGTCGATCCCGCTGGCCGCCGTGATGCCCCTCCCGGAAGGTCTCTCGGAACTCACCTTTGCCGGCGCGCTGAGCGGGCATCGCATGCGCATGATCCGCCAGGACAGCTCTCTTCCACTCCTCGCGGAAGCAGACTTCATCCTCACCGGAACGATCGACCCCGCGGCAACGCGACCAGAGGGCCCCTTCGGAGACCACCTCGGTTACTACAGCCTCAAACATCCCTTCCCGGTGATGCGCGTCGAACGGGTCTGGCACCGGACCGATGCCGTCTGGCCCTTCACCGTCGTCGGCCGTCCACCACAGGAAGACACCTCCTTCGGCGAGATCATCCACGAGATCACCGGGCCGGCCATCCCCGCCGTCCTCCCCGGAGTCCGAGGCGTCCATGCGGTCGATGCGGCTGGCGTTCATCCTCTGCTGCTGGCGATTGGCAGCGAACGCTATGTCCCCTGGGCCAGCCGCCGGATGCCCCAGGAACTCCTCACCCAGGCCAATGCGATCCTCGGACAGGGCCAGCTCTCCCTGGCCAAATACCTGTTCATCGTCGCTGGTGAAGACGACCGGTCACTCCGCGTCGACGATCTGCCGGGCTTCTTCCGCCATCTGCTCGAACGGGTCGACTGGCAGACCGACCTGCACTTCCAGACACGAACCACCATCGACACGCTCGACTACACCGGCCACGGACTCAATGCCGGATCAAAGCTGGTTATCGCTGCCGCCGGACCCGTCCGTCGCGAACTCCCCTCGGAACTGCCCGCCGGAATCCGTCTCCCCGACGGATTCCGCGACGCACGCGTCTGCTTCCCGGGTGTCGTCGCAGTCACGGCTCCGCCCTGCCAGGGACTGCGGCCGGCCGAGGAGCTGCTCAGTCAACAGCCAGCAGCCCCGGCTCACGACAGCAACATCCACCGCAGCATGCGTCCGGACAACGTCCTCGAACGCTTCTGTCGCGCCATCAAGCCAGACCATCCGCTTCGAAGCTTCCCCCTCATCGTGCTTGTGGACGACGCTTCGTTCGTCAGCGAGTCGCTGGGCAACTGGTTGTGGGTCACCTTCACACGCTCCAACCCGGCTGCTGATGTGGACGGTGTCGAGTCCTGCATCATCGACAAGCATTTCGGCTGCCGCGGACCCCTCGTAATCGACGCCCGCCTGAAACCGCACCACGCTCCGCCTCTTGAGCCGGACCCCGATGTCACCCGCCGCGTCGACCGGCTGTTTGCCTCCGGAGGTCAACTCTCCCCTTGGGGATGAAATGCGTTCAGGATCCCGGTGATGACCTGGAGGCAATCAGTGAGTGCGCATTCGCAAGAGCGCGCTGCCACACCAGTCCGGAAAAGCTCCTACCGTTCCGGTCGCAGGATCCCTGCCAGGCCCGCGACCGGCGGCGAGTCCGTCGGTGTCATCGTGGAGAGCTCACTGGCCTTGTCCTGAAGTGTCCTCGCGGTCACTTCGAGGTGCGACAGATTGATTCCCCATAGTCGAGGGGCATCTGGGCCTCGACGAAGACCCGCAATGAGGACCGCCGCTCGCTGTGCGTGACGAACGGCACCGTCCGTGCGGCACTCGTACAGCTTCACTCCCGCCGCAGCAAGCTTGATCAGTACTTTGAAGAAGTCGGCAAGGACCCCGGTCCGGCCGGCGGCGTGCCACAGAGATTCCCAGACCTCGTGGGCTTCCCAGTAATAACCCGCATTGAACAGGTCGATCCCCCGGCAGTACTCCCGGCTCTCCCGCCACCGCTCACCGCACCGGAGGGTCGCCGGCCGGGGAGTCATTCCGTAGGCATGCCCTCGCGGGTCTGAGACAGGGTGAGGCGTCTGCCGCGGGACGTACGTATACGGTGGCAGGGGATCCTCGGGGAGCAGCCGCGACGGGTGCTCCCGATCCGGGAGAGACATCCTTACCACGCCCACCCTCGTTTGTGGATAATTTGCCGCAGCTCCCCGACCGGGAATCGCGACTGAATCAAAACCGACGACTCGCGGATCGACAACCCGAACGCCGATAGCTCCTCGGACGGAGGCACTTCCTTTGCGATCAGGGGCGGACGCGTCGGCAGTGTCAGTTCTCCGATCGGCAGGTGAGCCTCGACCAGACGCGAGGGGTCCTCTGGCAACTCGGCGAGTGAACCCGCTTCGAGCCCCGGTTCCCCACGAAGCAGTTGACCGACAGTCAGATCAAACCGCTGACCAGCTGCCCCGGCCGTCAGGACTACCGCCGATGGAGTCCGGGCGATACGGATGCGATCCCATTCCGGGCCGAATACCGCTTCTAGCTGAGCAGCCTGTCGGAATTCCTCCTCGGACAACTCCATGCGGATTTCATCAACCGCAACATCCTCAATCGTCTCCACCTCGGTGTGATAGATCAGCTTCGGATGCAACTCGGCGAGCGGGCGATCCTCGAGCAGCCGCCGCTGCCGGTCGACATTGCTCAGATCGATCGTTTCAAGAATCTGCCTGGCCCGTGCCGCGACTTCACGTTGATCCGATTCGGATGCCTGCTGCAGAGCCGGGCGTGCCCGGCTGCCCAGCAGCATCAGGCGTGTGGTCGCCTTCTGCCGGGTGGCATAGTCCGCAGCCCCCAGTTCCCGGATCAGTCGACGAACAATCCGGTCGTCAATCGCCTCGCCGGCCTCCTTGTCTCCCATGCCGGCCACGAGCAGGTCCGAAAGTTCCTTCAGCGAATCGGTCACCCGTTGTGGGGCATCGGTTGTCAGGATCACCACCGCGGCAAGCGTCCCGTCTTCGTTGCGGTACACCCCGACACGAACTTCGTCAGACAACTGAAACACTTCCGAAACGGCACCAATCACGACCGCCTGCCTCAGCCCCGACATCGAAAATTCTCGTACCGCATTCGGAACCCCCGCTGTCCCTTCCGGAAAGAGGATTCGTACGAACACCTCCAGAATCTGCTGCTGACGCGGGTTCGACAGTCGACCCGTCAAGGCCGCCACCGGCTGCTCCGCCGGGAGCCCGGCCAGAGAAGGGGAGGAGATCGATTCGCTAAGGTCGCTCTCCCCACGAGCCTCGCGCAGCAGACGTGCAGTCGGGGAACCCTCCGGAGCATCGAACAGCGTCATCACGTCGATGTTCAGACCGTGATCAACTTCCGCTGTGATAAAACTGTGATCCAGTGAGGCAAACGCGACGTCAAACTGCCCGGCAATCTGCCGCTCCTCGTCGCTTCGGTACTGTTCAGTAAACGAACGACGTTCCCGCATGTGCGGACGCAGCTGACCAAGACCGATGTGGATCAGCAGATCCGACCTGTTCAGCGGATCCCGGTAGTAGGGGATCGAGTCTGCCAGCGTTCCCTTGTCGAAGAACGGGACCGGCTCCGGGATGGCAGAGGACAGCAGAAAGACCGTATTGCCCCGGACCTGGGCCCATCCTGAAAAGTCCCGTCTGGATTTCGGGATCGTTTGCAGGTCCTCGAGAGCCGGGTCGATCTCGTACTGCGTTCGCAGGCTCTCGCGATCCTCGACCGAAACCACGGCGACGACCGGGCCGATCACATCTTTCCCCGGCAACACAAACAGGCCGGCCGGACGGGAGAAGTCCGGCTGAAGTTTGACGCCCAACAGCGGAAACGCCATTCGCATCGCCTGGCTCGGACGCATCGACATCTCGAGCCCGACTTCGTTCAACAGTTCGTCCCCCTCTTTCGCCAGCTCCTCTGTATTTCGCAGCACGATGCCGAAGTGTTCGCGAGGCGACAACAACTCGAGCGGTTCGGGAGGTGCCGCCGCCCGGTCGTCTGCTGCGAGCACTCCCGGAATGAACCCCAGCACGATCACGCAAAACAGGCTGCTAAGTTGCCGTGACACGGGAATTCTCCAGGGACTCTCCGGGCGGCTCTGCAGGCCCATCGCCTGCTTTCAAGGGGTGAACGTTCCTCACTCAAACACACACACGACAGACTCCGGGCGCTCCGCAATGCTGCCCGCACGAACTGAACATCTGCCAGTCACCGCAAAAGCCCGCTTGGCCAGATCTGCATTCGGCGAAGTTCCCGGAACACCTGTCCTGCGCCCTTTGTCCAAACCACCATTGACAGTGAGGTTGGGGGCTTTGTCTGATTGAAGTAAATTCCCCCGTTTCCCTCATTGCTCGATTCGGAACGGCGTGATCCCGCACCGGATATCACGATCACACCTGAAAACTTCACTCACAGCGAAGTGAAACAACCGTTGATGGCTCAACAGCAGGGATCCCCGTCCCGGTGCGGCAC
>CAZUXX010000109.1:5730-8950 GCA_964624215.1 uncultured Planctomycetaceae bacterium | reverse complement strand
GTTATGCAGGTGATCCTGGCACTGATTCTTCCGTGCCGCTTCACGAACCTGCTGAACCGCCGGGAGCAAAAGCGCTACCAGCAGCGCGATAATGGCGATCACCACCAGGAGTTCAATCAGGGTGAACCCTCGCCGGGGCCCCCTTCTCCATCGAAAAGTATCCATAGCTGCAGCGACTCCATCGCAAGGACTAATACAAAAGAAAACCGTCAGAAATCATCCGCCATCCGGCGCAGCCGGACCCGGAGCATGAATTCCGGACCAACCCGCCACGTCCGGATCTTCGCCGGAAGCCAATCGCAGCCCGCTGCCTCTCGCGAGACGACCAGGCGATCGTCATCCGCAGGCGACGGCCGTGGCAGTGTGTGCTGGCTCAGAGACCTGCCAGCACATCGCTCAACGCGCACTCCCCTCAGGAAGCAGCACGCAGCGCCACCGGCAGAACTCCGTCTCAGCAGGCTGACGGCGGTCCTCGGGCAGACAGAGACCACCGCGGTTCCGCGAGCACCACCCGGCGCTCCAGCGGAACAAGACTGTCAACCACATCAGCGACAGACTCGAACTCCGCGATGGCTGCAAATGAAGCCGGCTGTGCCAGAAACCGGCACACCTGGCAGGAGTCGTCAAACGGGACCGTCGGCGGACAGTCCTCCGGGCAGCCCCCTTCTTCCTCAGAAGAATGCTCGTGTGTGTGGCCGTGCGCATGATCATCATGCGAGTGAGCATGGCTGTGAGTGTGGCCACCCCCGGCATGGTGATGCCCGTGATCATGCTCCGTCCGCTCGACATCCTTCGCAGGACGGGCGGCGCCGCTGCCACCTGAAATCGGGCAACACGTCGCGCCACAGTAATGATGCTCGTGCGGCAATACGACAGCACCGGCCGACGCGCTGAGGTAAATCAGCACGACCAGCCAGCGAACTCGCCGGTTCCACACGAATGTCACGGTCGATCTTCCTCCCTCGCACCGGCAACACCGACCCTCGTCGGAGTACCGGTTCGCATCCAGCGAACGCGTCGCGTCACTGGGCGCGTCCTCTGCTGCGTTCAGGCCTTTCGCCACTCGGACACGGCGATATCGATCCTCGCCCGGATCAGTACGACTCTTATACGGGTTCAGACGCTCAGGGACAATTTGCAGATTGCGCAACTTTTCATGAATTCGCACGGTGGGTCGCTTGCCGAACGCACGAACTTTCGAACGAATCGATCGCCGCTTGACGGGTGTTCAGACGCGGTCGTAAGATCGATTTGATCTGCGGTTGCGTCCTCCTGCGCGGTCCGCACTCTCCCTATCATCGTCAAAGTCGCGACTTTACATCACTTTCTCACCCGGATCCGCCACACCGCCGATGTACGAACACAGCGCGATGCGCATCCTGCATTGCAGCCGGTGAGTCGATTGCAGCCTCGGTTGCGGAGCGAACGCACGTCCGGTCGAGAAGGAACCCGTCATGCACGTTCTCGGAAAAGTCCTGCTCGGCTTCGTCGTCGTCGGAGCATTGGCAGCAATCTTCCTCACCACCATGCTCCTCGACGCGCGCGGCCACTGGCAGCAGCGCGTCGATGCCGCTCGCGCCGCATTCGAAAACGCCGAGGAGCAGCTCGCTGCCCAGCGGGTCATCGCCAACAGCCTCCAGCTGGAAGTCGATCGCCTGCAGGTCGGCTGGGGCCAGACCGTCCTCGCTCCCAACTCACAGACCCTCAACGCCCAGCAGGGCGTCGTCAGTATTGGAGCCGGCAGCCAGCGCGGTGTCGGAACCCGGCGCGATGCCAACAACCCGCAGGCCACCACCATCAACCAGGTTTACATCTTCCGGCCTGACGAGAACGAGGCCCAGGCCTCCGCACCAGAGTCGACCCCCCCCTCACAGTTTCTCGGGGCGTTCACTCTCCAGAACGTCGAACCCGGCTCCGCCGAAGCCGTGCTCATCCGTCCCCCCTACTCCGACGAACAGTTCCCCGGCGGGACCTGGCGCGTCCGCGAGATCATTCCCCACGGCTATGCCACCCAGATGCAGGAGCTCTATACCCGGCAGATCGCGGCCGAGGCCCGCCTGCAACGCATGAAGTACGACATCGCACGCCTGAATGAGCAACGCGACGCCTCCATGCAGCTCCTTCAGGAACGCATGAAGGAACTCAACGGAGATCCCGACCTCATGGAAGCCTCCGACCTGCAGCGGGCAGGATACGTCCAGGCCATGCGCGACAGGATGACCGAACGCGACCAACTCCTCCAGCGACTCCACGAACTTCGGCTCGAACGCCGCCTCAAGCTCGAAGCCCTGCAGGCACTCAACGAGCAGATTCAGCAGCGCGCCAACCGCTACGCGCAGCAGGCGCTCGACGCCGCACCGAACGACGCCGCCACCGCCGCCGACGTGACCCCCGCAGCGGCAAATTAAACAGCCCTCAGGCGGCATCGCTCGATTCCCGCACGCCCTGCGACCCCCACTCAGCACGCCGCAGCATCACCGCTCATCGAGCACCGGTCGACCGCAGTCCGGCAGACTCTCCAGAAACAGCCGCCCGTACCGCTTCGTCTTGATCCGCGGATCGAGAATCACCACCCGACCCGTATCCTCTCGCGTGCGGATCAGCCTCCCGAACCCCTGGCGCAATTTGATCGCCGCCTCCGGAACCTGGTACTCCATAAACGGGTTCCCTCCCCGCTCGCGGATCCGTTCCAGTCGCGCCTCCAGAAGCGGATGATCCGGCACGGCAAACGGCAACCGCGTAATGATGACGCTGCTCAGCGCATCACCCGGAACGTCCACCCCCTGCCAGAAGCTGTCAGTCCCGAACAGCACTGCCTTCCGGTCCTGCTTGAACCGTTCCACCATCTGGGAGCGGCCCACCCCCTCACCCTGCACCAGCAGCGTATAACCCCCGCGATTGAACCACGGAGTCAGTTGCGCAGCCGTCTCCCGCAAACTCCGGTAACTCGTAAACAGCACGAAGGCACGGCCCTCCGTCTCGGCCACATGGTGCTTGATCTTCTCGCACACCGCCGCGTCGAACTCTCGCGGCTGCGTCGACGGGTCCGGCATCTTCGGAGCCAGAATCAGTTTCGCCTGTGCCCGGTAGTCGAACGGGCTCCCCAGGCGAACGTCGCTCCCCCCCGTCAGCCCGATACGGTTCCGAAAGTGCCCGAAATCGCCCCGTCCCACCGATAGCGTCGCACTCGTCAGCACCACCGTATCGACCTGGTTGAACA
>CAZUXX010000109.1:0-5720 GCA_964624215.1 uncultured Planctomycetaceae bacterium | reverse complement strand
AACAATTCCTCCCGCAGCACATGTCCCACGTCGACCGGCGCGCTGACCAGCTTGATGTTCTGCTGCCGCCCACCGGTCTCCTCAACCCAGTACACACCATCGTCCAGCCGCTGCTCCAGCCACGTCTCCAGCGACGCCGACAGCCCCAGGACCTTGTCGGCCGCCGAGATGAGCTCGATCTTCTGAGCCTCGTCTTCGACCGTCTCGGCCGCATCCAGCAGCACGCGTCGCAGTTCCCGCAGGTCCGGACCAAGCAGATGCTCGAGCGGAGGCGGTGAACGGAACCGGCCATTACCCGAGGCCCGTCGGTCTCTCTCACGCCGCACCAGGTCGAAGAAGTCTTCCGCCACAGACCACAGCCGCGCCACCAGCTGCTGGCCCGCCTGCAGGTTGTGATGAACCAGCAGGCCTTTCCCCAGCCGCATGTTGTACAGCTTGTTGAATAAAAACCGCAGTTGCCCCATCGAGACCGACACACCCAGGTGCTCCCCCGCGACCGACTCGAGCGTGTGTGCCTCGTCCATCACCACGACGTCGTAGTCCGGCAGCAGGCTCGCTCCCTCTCGCCGCAGGGCAAGATCCGACAGAAACAACGCGTGATTGACGATCAACAGGTTCGCGTTCCACACCCGCCGTCGCGCTCGGTAGTAGAAGCACGACTCATGCGTCGGGCAGCGGCGACCAAGGCAGTTCCCGTGTTCGCTCTGCACTTCATCCCACACCTCTCCCAGCGGTCGGAACGGCAAATCCGAGCGGCTGCCATCTCGCGTCGACGTCGACCACTCCCGGATCCGTTCCAGTTGCTGCACGGCTTCCGTTTCGAACAGCACCGACTCCCGCCGCTCCGCAGCTCCCTTGAGCCGTCGCAGACTGATGTAGTTCGATCGCCCCTTCACCAGAACGGACGAAAACTCCTGCGGCAAAATCGCATTCAGAAACGGCAGATCCTTGCTGATCAACTGCTCCTGCAGGCTGATCGTGTGCGTGCTGATGACGATCCGCTTCCCAGACTCCTGCGTCTCCTGCCGCGCTGTCGCTGCCAGAATCGCCGGCACCAGGTACGCAAAGCTCTTCCCGACACCTGTCCCCGCCTCGGCCACCAGATGCTCGCGCGACTCAATCGCGCGCGCAACCGCCCGGGCCATCTCCACCTGCTGCGGTCGGGCCTCGTAGCGTGGCAGATGCTGGGCAATCCGACCCTCGGAACCCAGCACATCCTCGACCGTCATCGTCACGTGGCAAGCCTCTCGAAGCCGACAACGCAGGTGTCGTCGCGCAACGGCCCGGCCCCGCCAAACTCCTCGACGTCTTCCACCAGCCCCTTCAGAAATTCGTCGATCGGCTTGTCCGTCGACTTCACATACTCCATCAGCCGCTGACGTCCGTAGATCTCCCGGTCCGCCGACATCGCCTCGGTCACACCGTCTGTGAACGTCAGAATCAAACTCCCCGCAGGCATCGGATACGTCGCCGACTCGTACGTCTGCTCCGGCATGATCCCCAGCGGCAGTGACGAAATCTCCGTGCCCAGTCGCAGGACTTCCCCACTCTTCAACCGCTGCAGCGGAGGCGGATGCCCCGCATTCACCACCGTAATCTCGTGCTTCACCGGATCGAGCACGATCACCAGAAACGTAATGAACCGGTGCCCCAGCCCGCTCGACGCAATCTCGGCATTCAGACCATCAATCGCCTCCGCCGGGGTCGGCGCCGTCAGCAGCTGGAACCGCGTCGACGAATACAGCCGCGCCATCAACAGTGCCGCCGGTACACCTTTCCCCGCCACATCACCTATCGCAACCGCGATCCGCCCATCCGGCAGCGAAACGTAATCAAAGTAATCTCCCCCCACGCGCAAGGCCGCTTCGTAATAGTCCGCAAAGCGGTACTGCGGCGCACGGGGCTTCGCTTTCGGCAAAAAGCCCAGCTGTACCTGGGTTGCAAACTCCAGATCCCGTTCCAGATCCCGCTGCTCAACCAGCGCCTCGTGCATTCGGGCATTCTCGATGGCCAGACCCGCCTGGGTCGCCACCGCGTTGAGCATGTCCAGATCCTCCTCGGTAAACGACGACTTCGAAGCCCGCGTCACCATCTGGATCACACCAATCGATTTCCCGTCGTGATCCAGAAGCGGCACGCACATCATCGAGCGGATCTTCATCCGCGCCAGACTGCTGCTCTTGCGGAACCGCTCATCCTTCCGGACGTTCGTGCTCAGAAGTGCCTTCCCCGACGTCATCGCCTCCTTGACGACCGTCATACTCACAACAACAGCTTCCCCTTTGCTTGTCGCTGTCCGGGACTTCGTCGCCATCACCTTCAGCCGGCCGGATTCCTCATCCTTCATCAGGATGAAACCCTGCTCCGCCTGGGGAAACGTTTCAAACAGCTTCTCCAGCACCGTGGGAAGCACCTTGTCCACACGCAGCTCACCACCCAGACCACGCGCGATTTGCAGCATCGCCCGCAGCTTGTCCTCCGCTCGCACCACCGTCCCCGACTCCCCGTCAGAACTCTGGGAGTCAATCTCCTTGACGACCTCCAGGTCGTCCTGCGAATCGAACGGAGGCGCCTGGTAACTCTCCGGCAGTACGAAAATGCCGCTCTCGTCGTCGACCGTATTCAGACCCCGCGGATTCGCGACCGTCAGCACCCCGGGGGTCAGGTCCGGATCCGACTGCAGATCCACGTCAGAGTGCGTTTCTGTACCCGGCAGAGACGACGGGTTCTCCAGAAACGAGAGCAGCACATCCGAAATCCGGATCTGGTCCCCGTCCTTCAGTTGTGTCCGTCCATCCAGCAGCTTGCCGTTCAGATAGGTCCCGTTCCGACTCCGCAAATCTTCCACAAAGTAGCTGCCGTGGCTCTCCAGCACCTACACGTGATGCCGGCTGATCGCCGCATTGTCGAACACGTACTGGCAGTTCGGGTGCCGTCCGAGGATGGTCCGGTCGTGCTGGAGTGGGATCACCCCCCCCGACGGGACCCCGCGTAATATGCGCAAAACGGCCACAAGTACACCTGGCTGAGTCCAGCCTGCCCGCCGGTTGGGACTCTTCGGCTTTCGGAGCCGGATTGTAATCGCGGACGCGACACCCGGTCAAAGCTCGTTAGCAACTGCTGCGCAAGCCTTCTGTCCAACTCGCACGCTCGAAAACTCGCCTCGCGTGCATCATCACGCCGATAGCATCACCCGCGGACCACTCAGCGTCGAGGAATGCAGTTCTTCGACCTGAACCCCGCCTTCACGATTCTGGAGACGATTCCTCGAAACAGCAGGCCGCGACCCATCCCCCGCGTGACTCCGCCGGAACATCCGTGCCCCGCCAGCATCTCCTTGATCCGCGTCTCACGCGTGGCCGATACTCCCTCAACTACCGAGAATCCCCGCCCCCCGCATTCGACCACCGGCTGAATCGGCTCCTGCGTGCCACCGCATACGAACACAGGGGAAAGCTGGGGTGAATGCGTAAGACACGCGGAGAAACTCATATTGACCGGCTCGGCAGCCCCGGTACAATCCGGACAGATGAGAACACCGGTAATCTCCGCATAACCGGCAGTTCTCTAAAGCTTGGGCATCTCGTCACGGAGGATTGAGTTGCTGAAAGCGTCCGCGTCGCGAAGACGCGCTTTTTCTAATCACATCAACGCGGACGCTCGGTTTGCTCTGGACGCCGATCCAGGGAGGTTTCTGCTCAGACTCGCTTGAGCAGCATGATCGAGGGATAGATCAGCTATGAAAACTGTGTTCACCACCGGCGAAGCCGCCAAAATCTGTAAAGTCAGTCAACAGACCATTATTCGCTGTTTTGACTCCGGTCAGCTCAAAGGCTTTCGCGTTCCGGGCTCCCGCTTCCGTCGCATCCCCCGCGATGTCCTCTACAAGTTCATGAAGGACAACGGAATTCCCACGGATGCTCTGGAAAGTGGCAAGCGAAAGGCACTGATCGTCGACGACGACCAGGAACTCGTCGAACTCATCCGCGACGTCCTCGAACCCGATGGACGCTTCGAAGTCCGTGTCGCCAACAACGGCTTCGATGCCGGGATGCTCGTCAAGGACTACCACCCCGACGTCATCATCCTCGACGTCATGCTGCCCGATATCAACGGCAAGGAAGTCTGTCAGCGGGTCCGCAGCGACGAAGCCATGGACGACGTGCGGATCATCTGCATCAGCGGCATGGTCGAGTCCGACAAAATCGCCGAACTCCGCGAAGCCGGAGCCAACGACTTCCTCCAGAAACCGTTCGAAGTCGAACAACTCGTCGACCGCGTCTGTCGCATGCTCGATATGGAAGCCGCCGTCGCATCCAACTGAAAGGTGCCCCGCGAACGCGGGGGCTCCCGATGACTTCGATCGAGCTTCACTCGGCTGTGTGCCACAGGCGCAAGATCGTTTCCGGCGAACGCTTCGTATCGCTGGCGGCGTGATCCTGGACGTCCCCGGCCATCAGTCGCCGGGACGCCGCCACAAAGATCGTCTCGACGGAAGTCGATCGCATCGAACCGAAACCAGTCAGGGATCGGAAGTCCCGCAGAACACGGTGCGGGCCCTTGCGCACACTCCGATTTCAACCTCCAATGCCTGTGGCGCACGGCTTGTCCCAGACCCTCGCATCCGCGATGCACACGCGCGCCGATGAGGATCCGGAGTCTGCCGCACCTCCTCCGGATCTGGCGACTCTCGTCCGGACATCGCTCTCCGCATCCACTCCCCGGGCCGCACTGCTCGCCCTGGTATACTGGTGGTCTGCACGGCTGCACGGAGCCAGCGTCACCGCCGGACTCTGCACATCTCCCCTCGACTCCTCCGGAGCGGACGCCGTCACGCTCACTCCACCGGGTCCCCCCGGATCCGTTTCCCTCCCCGACGGACGAGACCTTGCAACACGTCTGGCCGACATCCATCCCCAACCCTGCTTCAATCTCATCTGCCAGGTGACGACCGACGCCGGAGAGAGCCCGCAACAGGGCGACCACCAGGTTCAGGCACTCCTGGTCTACTCGGGTGGCAACGGGACCCCCGACCCCGAGGCCACCGCGATCACCAGCACCCTCCTCACCGATCTCGTCCGCCGCGAAGAGCGGCTCCTCTCTCGCAAACTCGAGGCGCTCGCCGAGTTCGCTGCCGGAGCCGGCCACGAAATCAATAACCCGCTGGGGACCATCCTCGGCCGCGTGCAGCTGCTCGCACGAAATGAGCACGACCCCGAACGTCGACGCCTTCTCGCCACGATCGGAGGACAGGCCCTCCGCGTACGCGACATGATCGGCGACATCATGCTCTTTGCCCGCCCCCCGGCTCCACAGCCGGAACCACTCTCTCCCGCAGACATCATTCCCGGTTGCATCGCGCGCGCAAAACAGATCCTCCAGTTCAACGGAGACATTCACTCCAATACCCCCCGGGACCTCAGCCTCTTCGGCGACCCGGTGCAGTTCCCCCTCGTCATCGACGAGCTCCTTCGCAACGCCATTCAGGCGACCCTCGCTCTCGACTCCCCGACCCCTCCCGCACTCGTCCTCTCGGCGTCCCGCGATCAGCTGGACGGCGACCCGGCCGTCCGCATCGAAATCGTTGACCAGGGAATCGGTTTGACCGAACAGGATCGTGAACACCTCTTCGATCCCTTCTACTCCGGGCGGCAGGCAGGCCGCGGGCTTGGCTTCGGCCTCAGCAAATGCTGGAGGATCGTCAACGCCCACGGCGGCAC
>CAZUXX010000108.1:0-8950 GCA_964624215.1 uncultured Planctomycetaceae bacterium | reverse complement strand
CGAACGCCGCATGATGCTCCGCTCGTTCGGAGCCGAACTGGTGCTCACACCGGGCGCGGACGGAATGAAAGGGGCGATCGCCAAGGCCGCCGAACTCGCCGAACGTCCCGATTACTACATGCCGCAGCAGTTCGAGAATCCCGCCAATCCCGAGATCCACTTCTCTACCACGGGCCCGGAAATCTGGAACGACACCGACGGGAATGTCGACATTCTCATCTCCGGTGTCGGAACAGGGGGAACGATCACCGGAGTCTCCCGCTACTTCGAGCAAGAGCGGAAAAAGCCTCTCCATTCGGTCGCCGTCGAACCGGCCGCCAGCCCGGTGATCTCCGGCGGTGAACCCGGCAAGCACAAGATTCAGGGCCTGGGAGCCGGCTTCATTCCGAAGAACCTCGACACCAGCCTCGTCGACGAAGTGGTGCAGGTGACCGACGAAGAATCGTTCGAAATGGCACCCCGCATCGCCCGAGAGGAAGGGATCACCTGCGGCATCAGCAGTGGTGCTGCAATGGCCGCCGCCCTCAAGGTGGCTGCCCGTCCGGAGAGTGCTGGCAAGACAATCGTCGTCATCCTCCCCGACAACGGCGAACGCTATCTCTCGACACCACTCTTCGACTCCATCCGGGGTTGAAGCCACGCTCGAGTTGCGAGCGTTTATCCCTGCCGCACTACCTGCGGGAGGGACAGAAAACAGTCTCCAGGACAGGGTTCCTCCGCATCGGGGGAACCCTGTCCCTGACTCACTCCCCCGCGCACGGCAGTGAGATCACAAAACAGGTTCGTCCGGGGGAATCCGGATCGAGCCGCAAGTCCCCGCCGAACTCCCGCAGCAGGCCGCGACTGATTGACAGACCCAGTCCCACCCCGGGGGCCGAGCGGGCAGCCTCCGCGTCGGATTTCGAGAACGGCTGGAACAGCCGGCGACGAGCGTCGGGCGCGATTCCGGGACCGCAGTCCGACACCACAACCTCAACGCCCGTCGGCGACCGCCCACACCTCACCCGAATCGTTCTGTCCTCTGCCTGCCGGGCGTATTTACATGCGTTGTCGACCAGGTTCATCAGCACCTGGTCGAACACCGTCTGTTCGATCGCGACGCGGCACCCCTCGCAGTCTGCGACGTCGCGCACGACTTCCATCTCCGATAGCGCCACCCGCTGCTCCACCTGGGGCCACACCCGCTCGAGCAGATCACCCACGGTCACGGCCTCGCTCCGACGATCGTGCCGCCGGCGCTCCAGCCGCGAGAAAGCCAGCACGTTGTCGATCAGATGCCTCAACCGCCCGGCTTCTCCCTGCAACGTCTTGAGGTAACTCTGCCGGCGGGCTTCGTCGTCGATCATCCCGCCGACGAGCATCTCGGTATACATCTGGAAGGTGGTCAGGGGTGTACGCAGTTCGTGGGTCACAGCCGAAACGAACGCCGCCCGTCGTTCACTGATGCTCGTCACCGCATACAGGATCAGAGCGATAGCCAGACAGGCCAATCCCAGTCCCCGCCATGCCACTGCCAGGGCCACGGTTGTCGGTGTCCAGAAATCGCCCGCCATTGCCAGATCAGGCACGATGATGGAAACCGGCAACGACGCCAGCATCCGCCCGCCGGGAGCCACTTCATCCGCCTTCACCGGCTCGAGCCCGGCTTCCGGACACACCTGCCGCAGTTCCCGAAGCAGGTCCGACCGCAACTGTGGCCAGTCCAGCCAGCATCCCTGAATGACATTCGCCCCGTTGACCGAGACCCGACGTGCCAGCAGCAGCTTGTCACCAATCCAGACCGGTCGACTCGTCCCTTCCACCACACGTTCTTCTGCCGCGGCAATGCCGGCCACCTGCCGCTGCTGCAGTGCCGACTGATTGGCGATGCTCTGCAACTTCGCCGAACGGTTCGAGTAATCACGGGCCGAGGGCGATTCCTCCGCCGCGGCCTGAGAAACGTTGAGCGTGTTGGTGTTGGTCACGTACTCCTTCCGCTGGAGTCCCTGCTGGACCGGCGACATCGCCGCAATCGGTCCCGTCGCCGATGGCAACACGGGTGAACTGTGGATCTCCGGCAGCAGGGCGAAGAGATCATCGAACGACGTTTCCGCCTTCAGTTCCTGTACCTGTTGCTCGCGCCTCGACAACTCCTCCGCCGTCACCCCGCACTTCTCGGCCAGAGCCCGGTCGGCGCCCGACGGACACTGCACGCACTGAAGCGAGTTATCTGCATTGAACTGAAAATTGAGGCGAACGTAGTCCGGTGCCTGGAACAGCAACGGAGAGGCAATCGGCTTCTCATCCCACGCCTGGATCTGAAACGGGGTATAGACGAAGTGCGGGCGTGCGGCCTCGGCCGCAACAATCGGCATGGCGACCGTCTCCATCCGCCACAGTGCCAGGCCAATCCGTTCCTCGCGGTCAGCCTGCAATCGCGACCGCCATTCGTTCCGATCGAGTTCCACAACACGCAGAGACAACCACGCGAACCCCGGCAACAGCACAGCCAGGATCGCAACATAAGTCAGCCAGACGTGCCACGGACGGCGGAACATGTCACACAAGGAGCAGTCAGGTCGTGGATTGATCTCGATCGTCGACGCGGTCGTTTGAGCCCGTCCTCAAACAGTTTCGTTTTTCGGTGAAGCCGTCGCCGGCTCTCGCCACAGATATCCCCGCCCGCGGACGGTGACAATCGTCTCCGGAGCCTCGCCGGAGTCTCGCAGCTTCTCCCGCAGCCGCGCCACGTGCATGTCGATCGTCCGTGTCGTCACGCCCCGCGAATCGATCCCCCACACCTGCTGCAGGATCTCCTCACGCGATACCGCCCGACCCGCATGCCGGACAAGATACGTCACCAGTTGCACTTCCCGCGGTGAGAGTTCGCACCGCGTCCCGTCATCACGGCGAAACTCGGCAGCGGCAAAGTCCACAATTCCCTTGCCGGGAATCTCCAGCGGCTGGAGATCGCTCATCGGCTCCGGGGAACGGCGCAGCACGGCCTCGATCCGTGCCATCAGCTCCTTGACGCTGAATGGTTTAACAACGTAATCATCAGCCCCCATCTTCAGCCCGCGAACCCGATCGCTTTCATCGCCCCGCGCTGTCAGCAGGATGACCGGCTGCGTCGCTCGTGACTCCCGCAGGTCTGCCAGCAGGTCCAGCCCGTTCCCGTCGGGTAGGACGATATCCAGTAGCAGCAGCGAATAGGTTTCGTTCAGCGCCTGCTGCCGTCCGTGGGTCACCGTCCCCGCCTGCAGAACGCGGTAACCTGCATAGGCCAGCGCGTCGACGATCCCCCGCCGAATCGCCGGGTCGTCTTCGATTGTCAGAATCGTTCGCGGGGACATGGGGCGGCTCGGGGGATGTCCGAACGATGCGCCGGGACACGTCGGGTCGATTCAGTATGCCACTCTGTGGGCGAGCACACGATTTGAAACCGCCCGGCGGCTGCCCGGAGTCACTTGCGATCCGACCGGATCAGCCGAATCGCGAAGACAAAGCGGATGGTAACCGAGGCTCTCCCCGTCATGTGTAACGGCCATGTAACCAGGGAGGGAAGCAACATCGCACCCGGGGAACGTCCCGTACCCGACGACTACAGGCTTGACCTGCGCTTCTCTCCCCCCCTCGGTGGCCGGACGACCCGATGAGAGCGCCCTCGCCATCCTGACAACGACTGTGAATGCGCTCGAAGGCCACCCTCGTGACGGCACTCGAATGAGGAGGCGAACGCGCGGCGCCCCTTCTCCACACAGAGAATGTCTGCTCTCGGATCGATGTCCGTCGATCCCGACAGTCCGCCGCAGCCCGCTCGATTGTTGCCCTTTCGCAACGTGCCCATCCGACCCGACGCCAATTTTTTGAAACACGCGCCCATTTTCAAATCACGTCAGGCGCCTCTTGCTCGCGGTCCGGAGCCCTCTGGATAAGAGGCTTTCGGAACGCGAACGGCCAGCACAACACCTGCCGTGTTTCGCAAAGACAACATTCATCGGCTCCATCCCCGACAGACCATGTATTCAACTCGAAACACCGTGACCGCAACGCGACCAATTGTGGGCGCGGGCACACGGGCCCTCACGAGCAGCACCATGGGACAGTCTTCTCTGCTTCTCCACACCACTGACACGACTCTCGTCGACACGATCCGCCGCGGCCTCGAATCGGTCGACATACTGACCTTCGACGCGAGCGCCACCATCGACAGTCAGTTCGACACAAACCCGCCTGCGGTGTTCGTCGCCGACTTGCGTGGCTGCATCGATGGCGGACACAGCGGAGACCGGCTGCTGGAACAGGTCCAGCTCCACCCGAACTCCTGTCCAATCGTCCTGCTGACCGACAGCAACTGCCCCGAACCACTCGCGCGACGGGTCGCCTGCAGCGGACTGATCCACTTCCGCGACCCGGTGGACGACTCAGAACTGCTGGAGACCCTGCGGGATCTGCTCGGCCTCAACGTCGGTCCCGCTCCCGCACCGGCAGCCGGTTCCAATCCGGCCGAAGCCGAGCCATCAGCCGTCCTGGAAGGAGTGACCCGTCGCTTCGAGACGAAGTCTCCCCAGGTCGCCCGGATGCTGGAAGACCTGGCAATTGCTGCGGCCCACGACGTCACGATCCTGCTGATCGGCGAGACCGGATCGGGCAAGACCTACCTCTCCAATCTGATCCACGAAGCCTCTCCCCGCCGCAACGAGCCGTTCATCACGATCGCGTGTGGAGCCCTGCCAAGTGAGCTCATCGAGAGCGAAATGTTCGGACACACCAAGGGCGCATTCACGAGTGCTCACGCCGACAAGGAAGGGAAGTTTGTCGCAGCCGGTCGCGGCACGATCCTGCTCGACGAGATCGACGTCCTCGGTCCCGAACAGCAGGTCAAGCTGCTGCGGGTGATCGAAACCGGTGAGTTCGAACCGGTCGGCTCGAACAAGACACTCAAGTCGAAAGCCCGGCTGGTGGTCGCCAGCAACCTCGATCTGCAGCCACTGGTCGAACAGGGAAAGTTCCGCCCCGACCTGTACTACCGTCTCAACATGCTCAAGTTCGATCTCCCTCCGCTGCGAAACCGCAAGATGGACATCGAATCACTGGCGAGGAAGTTCATCAGCCGCTTCGAGAAAAAGCATGGCATCCGGATCAGGCACATCGACGATAGCCTGTTCGAAACACTCCTCTCGTACCCGTGGCCGGGTAACGTCCGCGAACTCGAGCACGTAATCCAGCGGGCGGTGATTTACTGCCGCGACGGCGTCCTGGAAGCCAAAAATCTTCCGCCGCACATCCTCGCCGGTCAGATCGGACCGACCAACGACCCGTCGGTGCGGCTCTCGCGGACAGCCCTGCAGAACGATCCCACACTCGAACAGCAAATCGCGCTGACCGAGAAAGAGATCATCGAGCAGGCACTGTTCCGCAATAACTTCAGCCGCACCCAGACCGCTCGCGACCTGGGGGTCAGCCGTGTCACGCTGTACAACAAGATGCGGAAGTACGAAATGCTCAAATAGCGGGAACGATTTCCGGTTCAAAGGGGTCCGGTTCCTCGATGACACTCATCGAGAGCCACCGCCCCTGACGGAACCGCAGCAAAAACCCGCAACCGAGAACGGCGATCTGCACGCAGACGACAGTCCAGCATGCGTGCAGACCCCCGCCGGAATTCCACAGAATCCACACCGGCAGCACCATCAGCAGCCACACGGTCAGTCCGGTGAAGTACAGCGAGAATCGTGTGTCTCCGGCTCCCCGAATGGCGGAGCCGAACACAATCGCCATCGCATCAAACACCGAGTACATCGCCACGAAGTACAACAGTTGTGTGACGACGGGCCTGACCTGCTCGAACTCCGACGGGTCGCTGTAAGCGGCGTATGGCTTGAGCAACAGGTCCGGCAAAAACAGGTAGCCCACGATCCAGCCAAGGACGTAACACACCGCCAGCCCGAACGCCATCCACGTAGTGCGAATGGCGAGCGTCGATCGCTGCTCCCCCACCCGACGACCGACCAGCGTGGCAACAGCCATCCCCAGACCGAACATCGGAATGAAGGCGAGCGAGTTCAAATTGAATGCCATCACCGTCGCCGCCAGTTCCGGCTTGCCGATCCGGCCGATGATCACGATCAGGGTCAGATAGGCCCCGACGTCGACCAGAAACTGGACTCCATTGGGAAAGCCGTACCGCAACATCCGCCGGATCAGGGCCAGGTCCAGTCGCCACTGCACAGAGAATGGATACCGTCCCCGGTCCCGACCGAAGTTGATCACCGCGAGAAACAACAGACAGCCCGAAATCTCGGCGATTACGGTTCCAAATCCTGCCCCGCGGATCCCCAACTCGGGGAACCCCCATCGGCCAAAGATCAGCACCCAGCTCACCAGACCATTCAGGAGGGAAATCGTGATGTTCACGACCATGACCACCCGCGTGCGGCCGAGCCCGCTGAAGAACGACGACAGCACCGCGCTCAGCAGGGCCGGTGCCGTTCCGACACTCAGGATCGTGAAGTACTGCTGCTCCAGCACCTGAATCTCCGGCGGATGCCCGAACCAGGCGGTCATCCTCGCGGTCCACGGACAAAGCACGGCCAGCAGAATCCCTCCGGCCAGTGCCAGGTAGGACGCCTGCCAGACCGAAGCGGCAACGCGACTTTCCCGCCCTGCCCCGTCGTACTGGGCAACAAAGGTATTGGTGTAGATCGCGATGCCGAACGACAGGCTCATCAGCGTCCAGTGCAGCATGCCTCCCGGCGTCGAGGCCGCCAGGGCATCCATGCTGTACCAGTTCAACAGAATGCGGTCGACGACATGCATCAACGACAGTGACCCGGCACTGACGATCAGCGGCAGCGCGATGCGCAACAGTTCCCGAAGGCCCCCGACCGGGTGCTGCGGATTCCCTGGCTCCGTCATGGTCCTTTCACGCCTGTCGCTCGAATTCCGACAGCAGACTCTCCGCCCGCGTCGCTAACGTGGCCTTGGGGACACCGCTTCCGGGAAAAGGTTCACTCCCAGGCGCGGCCTTCCAGCTCAATCGTCCCCGAATCGATCAGCGCCTCGGCCCGGGCCCGCAATCGCACATAACGCCGATGGTCGCGTGGCGGAAGTGTCTCCTCGTTGAGCGCGAGAAGATGTTTCATCGCCGCGGACGGCCGCTGCTGCTGCACAATCATAATCTCGGCAGTCAGCAAACGGGCAACATCCGATTCTGCCGGAAACCGCTGAATGAACTCATCAAAGATCTCCACGGTCTCCGTCCACGCTTCAGCGGCAAACAGAGCCTGTCCCAGCCGCAGCAGATCGCGCTTCCCCAACTGGAATCCATCGAGCACCTGACGCGTCCGCCGGACTTCCTCCAGCGCGCCCCGTGGGTCCTCTTCGGACAGCAGCGTATGGATGCGGTTGAGCGCCCGCATCCGCCGGTTGAGTTGCTTCTTCCGCGCTTCTTCCTCACCGGGAGTTTTCCCATCCGTCGACCGGCCATCGAACACAGTCTCTCCCTTCCGGAGGACAGGTTTCGATCGGCTGGCCCGCCACAGCGTCACCAGATCCCAGCCTTCGCAGTCGACCAGCCCGGCCCGCAACATCGAAACCGCAACGCCCAGTCCCAACAGTACCCCGACTCCGTGAAAGACTTCACTGCCGACCGAAAATCGCAACCAGACCGCGATGGCTACCTCCTTGAGCAGCATCAACACGCTCAGGGTCAGTACGGAAATATCGAAGCTCCCCGCCCGCAGGCCGAGCACGTTGTACATCACCTCGAGTTCGTTTCTCGGTGCCCAGACCATGGCCATCGCCATCAGACCGAACACGATCGATGACGAACCGAAGGAAACACCCGGACCGGGCAGGCAGGCCTGTTCGAGCAGACATTCGGTGACGCCCAGCCCGATCGCCACCGGCAGAAACTGGCGCCAGCCGATTTTCCCTTCGACAATCAGGCCGAATCCCCACAGGAACGCCATGTTCCCGATCAGATGACTCCACCCGGCGTGCAGAAC
Source organism: uncultured Planctomycetaceae bacterium (assembly GCA_964624215.1). Lineage (GTDB taxonomy): Bacteria > Planctomycetota > Planctomycetia > Planctomycetales > Planctomycetaceae > CAZUXX01. Next base: position 962 of record CAZUXX010000108.1, on the reverse strand, counting down.
GTTGGAGGTCAGCCACTGCAGCGGATGCAGACCGTCGCCATGAACAAGACCGTACCCCGCAACCAGCTCGGGGACAGGGGGGAGCATTCCGACACTGGCCCCCAGCTGCACCAGCGTGCTGGCGATCATCAGGCCGATCGTCCCACACGGAAAGTGGTAGACCGGGGCGTCGGAACCGATCGGAACAAGAAACATCGGCGAAGAGACTGTCCACCTGAAGGGACGAGCGGGGACAGCATCAGTCTACGCGGTGCACCGCCTCGCCGAGAATCCGGTCCCACCGGATTTCATCACCGCATTACGAACACGCTCGCCGGCTGCCGGCAGTGACCGCTCGCTCGCGCCGATCCCTCGCCTCAGTGAACCCACTTCTTCGGGAAACCGTCGAGTGCCGAGCCCTCCTCCGGCTGCCACAGCACGACCTCATCCACCTTCCGGGCGAGGGCCAGGTCTTTCCCTGTAATCCCCCGGACCCGATGCGTCTGCAGCTTGACGATCACCTGGGCGTACCCGAGTTCCAGATCGGGGTGGTGATTGCCTGCTTCGGCCAGGTACGCAATCGCGTTGGCCAGCAGCATCGTGTGCGGCCAGCCGGGCGTCTTGTACTTCCGCCTCAGCCAGCCATCGCGGATCTCCCATCCGGGCAGCGACTGCAGTTCCCGGGACAGCTGTTCGTCTGTGAGAACGACGTCGTCGGACATGGCATCACCAGGGGCAAAAGGGGGCAGGCAGCCGACCGGACTTTCGTCGAAAGCCACCCTCTCTGGCAACCGCATCCACGGACTTCACCGCAGGCGCCGGCCACCTGTCTTGCAAACGCCTCGACCAGGATCGCTCGGTCAGAGGCACCGGCGCCTTACAGCTCGATGTTCAGCTCCTCGATCTTGCGGTACAGGCTGGAGAGTCCCAGCTTGAGTCGCTTGGCGGCCTCTTTCTTGTCCGGCCACTGGCGGAGCACTCGC
>CAZUXX010000107.1:0-8957 GCA_964624215.1 uncultured Planctomycetaceae bacterium | reverse complement strand
TCACCATCGGCACCGGAATGGTCTTCTGCGCCCACTGGTCCCAGTTGTAGATGTGCAGGTCGGTCCCGCAGATGCCGGTCTTGCGAACGCGGATCAGAACGTCGTTCACTCCCACTTCAGGTTGAGGAACTTCCTCGAGCCAGAGTCCCGGAGCCGCCTTCTTCTTGACGAGTGCTTTCATGGCAGGTTCAACAAGCAGGGCTCAATTGTGTCCGGAATGTTCGCGGGATGGGGACGGCGAATCCCCCGCATCGCTGCAGGAGACGCCGCCAGCGTTTCGTCGTTCTCTGATGCACATCACTGGTCCCCGGGAATGGTCACGGGCGGCTGCCCCTTGACGGCCCGTAGCCAGTAGATCAACAGGACAGCCGGTGCACCGCAGTTGGCGATCCGCAGCAGGGTCTGGTGGTACCAGTCGGGCCCATGAGCGAGCACCCGCGAGACGGCTGTCAGCAGGCCCCACACTGCCATGCAGGCGGCGATTGACCGTGAGCGGGCCGTCATCAGGGCCAGTGCACAGCCGAGATCCACCCCGCCAATCACTCCCAGAGCGATCCGGGCCTGTTCTTCGGAGACCTGCATTCCGAAGACGTTGGCAAACGACAACGTGATCAGATCGACAAACGGTCCTCCCTCCCGGGACTGCATCAGGGCCACGAGTCCGTGACCTGCGAATGTGAGTGCAGACCCGAGGCGCAACAGGAACACGGCGATGTTTGCTCTTCCAAGCGAGAAATCGATCCGGGGGGGCCAGAAGTCAAGCAGGAGCAGAGCCACAGGACAGAGGAACCGGACAGCGTGCTCAATCGGCTCGAGCAGTTCCCCGTGCAGTCGCGTGCCGGCATAGCTCACCAGTCCGAACCACACAGTGATCAGCAGCAACACGAGTGTAATAGGCCGCACGAGTGTCACCGTTCCCGCAGCGGCGAGAGCCCAGGCCCCCCGGGTCATCCAGAGCCGGGCTGCGGGCTCCGGGATGTCCAGAAACTGCTGCAACAGGTCGACCAGTCCCCCATCACGACTCTCGTGCAGCCACGCAGCGGCTGCTCCCCAGCACTGTACGGCGATGGTGATCCGCAAGGTCGCGAGGACTATCGGGAAGCCGCGTGGCTGCGGGTCGTCGTACGGAGAGCCCATTCCGGGTATCGAGTGGTCGGAGTTGAAAGCACGGGAAATTTTAGGAAGTGAACGCAGTCCGGGGGAGGCGAGAGTGCATCGGCGACCGTCGCTGACGGCCCGTAGCCGGGTCCGTCGAAACTCTGCTGCTCCGTCGCCTTTCTGTTCAGGACATCCGCGGTTCGTGACTGCGCTGCAGCAGGACGACCGATGTATCGTCGTGTCGTCCTTCGCCGCCGGTGAATTCCAGCGAGGCATCGAAGAGTTGCTGCAGGGCCTGCTTCAGTTCCCGGTCGCGGGTGGCCCGAAGAACACCTCTCAGACCCTCTTCTCCGAACTCATGGTGATGATGACCCGACACGGGGAAGGCTTCAACGAGGCCGTCTGTGTACAGCAACAGGCGACTGCCGGAAGGGATCTCAGACGACTGCTCCCTGTATTCGGCATCCTCGACGATCCCCAGTGGCAGCCCCGGGGCCTCCTGCCCGGCGATGGGTACCACGTCGTTCTGCTCCAGCCGATGCAGCAGAGGAACCGGATGTCCTGCCGAGGTCCACGTCAGCCGATGCGTCCGCGGGTCAAGGACTCCGTAAATCAGCGTGATGAACCCCCCGTCGTCATTGATGATTGTCTGCTGGCAAAGCTGACGATTTACCTGGGCGACAAACTGGGCTGTGTCGACGAAGCGGTTTTCCCTCAACAGCCGGATGAGTGTGTGCATCGTCATGATCGACAGGCACGCCTTCATCCCGTGGCCTGAGGCATCGCCGACCAGCAGCGCCAGACTACCGTTGGGGAGCGGAAAGACGTCGTAATAGTCGCCACCGGCCATTGTGACCGGCTTGCCACCAATCACGCGAATCTGTGAAGACTCATATCGTGCTGCGATCTCGTAACCGTTCGGGCAGTCGATGACAGTCGGAATGATCGTCGACTGCAGTTTGCGAACCGATTCGATCTCGTCCCGCAATCTTCGGGAAATCAGCCTCTCACGTTCCGCTTCGAGTGAACGGACGGCTCCCGAAAGGACCGCCCGCGCCAGAAACATAAAGTCACCGGCAGCGTCGCGGATCAGGTAACCACGCAGCCCGTTGGTGAGGAACCGCGCAATGCGGTACACGTCGGACGACCGCACTGCGGCGACGAACGGCGTTTCCGGCAATGCTTCCCTGAGTTTCTGGAAGACCTGAAAGCCGGTCTCCGCGTCGGGAAGATCGGTCGACAACAGCACTGCATCCCACTCGGAGCCGTCTTGCGCGACCATCAGGATCGTGTCGGGATCTGTGCTGACTTCGACCTCGTGATTGTCGACACGGAGGAAAGTCTTCAGAAGGTCTGCTTCAGACGAATCGTCCCAGCCCACCAGGATTCGCATGATGCTCTGCCGCTTCGAGTGAACGCTGATGCCGAGTCTAGCGGCAGAACCCCGCCTCACAAGGTGCGCCGAAGCGGCATTGGTGCAATAGCGAATGCCGTGCAGAAGGATCGTTCCGCGGCGCGACCGCCGCGGTCACCGCGCCCGATCAATCCAGCCGGCCAGAACGCTCTCGGTGAAGAGAAACAGAAGCACTCCGGCGATCAGCGGTCGCCACCACTCAGCGCCGGCGGCAGCGATTTCAACGTCGTCTCCCTCGACCTGGTGAAGCTCGTAGTCCAGGCGACCCAGAAGGTTGTCCAGCCGGGGCGTCTGCAAGGCTTCATCCCCCAGCCTCACCAGGCGGCTGTCTGACGTGTCGGCACTGACGGCATACACCCGGCTGCGTTCATTGCCCAGGGCATCAGTCCAGTCGACACGATAGAACCCCGCAAGCGCCGTCGACGTAGAGGCGGCACTGGCGTTGCCGTCCTCGCCGCCCGACACGGCGACTCTCTCGGTTCGAACTTCGTCGTCGTCCGCTCGCGGATCCACTCGAGAGAGATCCACGAGGGTGGGGGGAGTTTCCACCTCAAAGCGATGGATCAGCGGCTGACCGGCCAGCAGGTTCTCGCCGCGCGAGACTTGCGAAGCAACTCCCGCGGCAGCCAGTCGTGTGGCCAGTACGAAGCTGTTTTCGGTGGGCCAGTCGCTCCAGTCCCGATCGGCCGTGACCGTCCACAGCAGAACGCGACCTTTGCCAAACCGTCGCTCGAGGACAGCGGGAGACTGCAGGGGATCATCCCAACGGGCAAGAATCCGCACGTCGTCTGCGCCGACCGCAGGTACGGAGACGTCGAGAATTCGTCGTGGACGAATCCGCGAAAGTGCCGCTGGCGTCAGTTTGGCAAGCGGTGCCAGGGACGAGGCGGTCGCCTGATCAACAATGAGTCCCCGAACGTCAACATCCCGGATGGTTTCGAGTCGGGCCGGCAACAGGCCGCGCCCCTCCTTCCAGAGTCGCTCATTGTACGCCTCCAAAGACACCTGATCGCCGGGGTAGATCATCAGCCCCATCCCGACTGAAACCAGCTCTTCGAGTGCAGCGATCCGTTCTTCGCTCAGACTGTCGACGTCGGCCAGGATGAGAACATCCGGAGAGACCAGCGGCTGCTGCATCCACTCGGTGCTGATCCGCTGTGTGGTGCGCCATGGCGAGTTGCCGGCGGTGATCGCCACGTTGAGAAAATCCGTGGCGCTCTCGAACGGATGAAGTCCCGGATCGCCGTCGATGAGCGTCACCTGCACTTCACGGCGGACGTCGACGACCAGTCGCCGTTCGTTATCGTCGGGGAGTTCGTCGTCAGGAAGCTGCAGGACAATCTCGTGTTGCCCGGGTCGATCGAACGTCAATGTCAGCGGGAGGTCGACGGTGGATCCGGCGTCGACCGGCGGAAGATCGACCGTCTGTTCAACTCCGTCGATGATCAGCCGTCCGGGAAGACCAGCTTCTGCCTCGCCACCGTCGTTGCGGATCCGCGCAATGAATCGCGCCGGAGTGTCGCTGAGCACGACCGGCTCAACCCGCTCGAGCGCCGCGAGAACGCGATTGCCCGTCGGCGGCCGACCGACATCGAAGATTCGCAACGTCACTCCGTTCTGCTCCCAGTCATTCGTGATTCCGTCGAGATCTCCGGACCATCCCGGTTCGGTCAGGTCTGTAATCAGCAGAATTTCCTTGAGGGGGAATGCTGCCGACTTCAGGTGCGAGTCGACGGCCTCGAACGTCGATCGCCAGGAATTGGCCGCCTGCGTCTGGGGGAGTGAGCCGACCGAGTCCAGAAGCGCCTGCCGTGTTGATTCCTCGAGTTGAACATCCCGCAAAAGCGGCCGGTCGGGAGCCGAGGTTGTCAAGACCGTGACTCCATCCTCCGGCCCGAGTTCAGACAGGATGCGAGCGAGCGTCTGCTTCCCGCGGTCGAAGGCCGAGCGGCCTCCGCTCCGCGACGCCATACTGAGCGAGTCATCCAGTACCACGACGCGACTGGCGCGCCCGTTGACGCGCAGCAGTTCTGCGAGATTCAGACCGGACCCGACCGGCCGCGCCACGGCGAGAATCAGAGCCACAACGGCCAGAGTTCGCAGGGCAAGCAGCAGCCACTGTTCAAGCCGCAGCTTGCGGCGATTGCTTCGAAGCGTGAGCTTGAGGTACTCCATCGGGGCCCACTCGACACGAATGAACCGCCGCCGGTTAAGCAGATGAATGATGATCGGCGCCGAGGCGAGCACGAGACCGAACAGCAGGCCGGGCACGAGGAAGCTCATCGCAGGCGTCCGAAGGAGCTCGGAATGGATAGAGGAGCCCTGAGAGAACGGTTCGCCGTGTCAAAAGTCAAGCGCACACCCGTTGGGGGTGCGTTCGCGGCGTGTCGGCATCGTCCGCTTCCCTGCCGTTGTGATCCCGATCGGGGCTTCCTCTGTGCCTTGTCGCAGCAGACCGATATCATCCCGGTCGGACAACCTCAGACCCGGTGACTTCTCATGAGCGGAGCACGGCACGCGGCATTGGCCGCGCTGATCGCACTCGTCGGGACGGTGCTCGCGGAGACCGCGAACGCGCAGCAACTGTTGCCGCTACCGGCGGTCGACGTCGCGGGCGATGTGGGAGCCTCGCTGAAGTTGCAGCTCCCCCCGGAGCTCCCCCCGGGGATGTATTCAATCCGTCGCAGCGGTGAGTACGGTGGACTCTACGAGGAAGTTGCACTCGAGGAGCTTCGCGGTGGGGACGAGGTCCCGGCAACAGGGCTGACCCGCGGCGAGATGTACTGGTTTCGTCTGTATCAGTTGCAGCCTCCGGTTGTGGTCGTCTCCCAGCCGTTCGCGATTCCTCCGGTCGTGATGTTTGTCGATCGTCCACCGCTGCTGGTGGCCGAGACGCCCGAGAACCTGCCCGGCATTCCGACGCGTGAGGCATTCGACAGCAAACGGTTCTGGCTGTTGCTGATCGGACTGGTGATCTGCGGCTCTGTCGTGTTGTTCATTTTTCTGGCGCGGTCGGGGCGGCAACTGTACATTCGCCCGATCGCCGGTCTGGAAGCGATTGAAGAGGCGGTCGGTCGAGCCACCGAGATGGGGCGATCGTGCCTGTTTATCCCGGGGATTCTCGACATCAACGACATCCAGACGATTGCAGGACTGACGATCCTCTCACGGGTCGCCGAGCAGTGCGCCGAGTACGACGCGAAGCTCGAGGTTCCCACGAGCAAATCGCTGGTGATGACGGCAGCCCGCGAGACAGTCTCGGCCGCCTTCCTCGCGGCCGGCCGGCCGGACGCCTACAACGAGGATCTTGTCAGCTACATCACTGACGAACAGTTCGGCTACGTGGCCTATCTGACCGGATCGATGGTTCGGGAGGAGCCCGCGGCCTGCTTCTACCTGGGGGCGTTTTTCGCCGAGTCGCTGATCCTGGCCGAAACCGGCAACGCCATCGGAGCCATCCAGGTGGCCGGGACAGCGCAGCCCGCCCAGTTACCGTTCTTCGTAGCCGCGTGTGATTACACGTTGATCGGGGAAGAGTTCTTCGCGGCCTCGGCGTACCTGTCGAACGACCCCGATCAGTTGGGCAGTCTCAAGGGGCAGGACGTCGGCAAGATCATCGTTGGCGGACTGATGATTGTCGGCGTCTCCCTGCTGACGATTGCGACTGTCACCGGTTCGGCCTGGGCCGCCGAGGCGGCGGCCTTCGTCAAAGACACCGTGCTCGCCAGCGGGTGAGGTGGCCGGGGACCCGGTCCAGCAGTCCAGGATGCACGGCTCGCTTCACGATCCTTCGTCAACGGGGCCGGGCTGCAGCTCCGGCGCAATCTGGTGAAATGTCAGGCTCTGTATCCAGGCACCGTATACTGTAGTGGTGGTGTGATGGCCGGTCTGGCCGGGCCTGTTGCTCACGGGTGGGCACGATCAGCGGTGGCTCGGAAACTCAATACCCGGGAGAGGGAACAGTGAGTCTGCACAGTGACCTGCAACAGGAGCTTCAGCGGCTGCAGGGGTTCAGCGGCCCGCAGACGACCTCCGCCAGTGTCTCCGGTCCCGGTGGGCTCACGCTCCTGGTCGACTTCTTTGCCGTCGACTCGATCGGCTGTTCCATCGATCAGATTGTGCTCGATGTCCCTGCGCTGAATAACGCGGCCTTTGATGTCCTCCGGACATGGGCCCAGGCACTCAGTCAGCGGATTACCTATCTGATGGAGCAGATCGGTCCACTGGAGTACGACGAGGTAGCTGGTGAAGTCCTCATGCGTTCGGTCTCTCCGGCCCAGCTACCAGACGGGGCGCAGTACTACGAAATCCTTCTGCAGTCGCGCAGCGGAGGCCGGTTTGTGCTCCGACGATATGCGTCGATCAAGGGGCAACCGGGACGAACGGCCGTCCCGATCGAAACCACGCGGCAGGTCCTGCTGCGGCTGGCTGACGATCTTGTCGACACCCTTCCCGCGGCGACTCCCTGAGTCCGTTTGACGGTGTGCGGAGGACTTGAAACACAAATGGTCCTCGCCGCCGGCACACTCTCCGACACGCCTGGTCCGACCATGCGGGCAGGCACGTCACGCCGGTGATCAGACAGACATAGCTCCGGAGGACAGACCGGTCCCGGGTATTCATGTCTGTCTAGTCACTGGCAAGAGGGGCAACGTCGGGAGAAACCGGTCCCGCTGCCCCCTTCCGGGCGTCTGACTGAGTGGCAACGCATCAATCGCGTTGCTTGTTTCGGTAATTCCTCACGGATATTCTTGCATAGTCGGTCATGATCGCGGCAACTGTCCTCTGCATGATCGGCGGTGCGGTTCAATCTGCAGCACGCACGATGCGCATCTTTTCGCGGAACTCTCGATTCCGCGAGCTCAAATCTCGACCAACACGATCCCGAGTTGATCCATGAGAGCAGTGTCCATGCGGTGGCTTCTTCCGGGCCTGCTTTGGCTGATGGGTCTCGTTTCCGTTCTGCCGGCGGAAGAGCCCTACCTGGATTTTGTCGCCGGACTGCGTGACCGCGGGTACCACGACTTCGCGGAACAGTATCTCAAGGATCTCGAACAGAATCCGAAGGTGCCGCAGGAGATTCGCGAGCGAATTCCGTACGAACTGGGAGTCACGTTGCGGGACTCCGCCCAGTCGATGCTGATCCCCGAAGAGCAGCGGGTTGTCCTCGACGAGGCCCAGGCCGCCTTCGAGCGGTTCGCCCGGGAGTCTCCCAACCATCCGCTGGCCGGTCGTGCCAACAGCGAACGCGCGCGGATGCTGCTCGAGAAAGCGAAGGTCGATATCTGGGACTCCCAGGGGGAATCCGACGACGGGGCGCGTCGCAAATTGCAGGAGTCGGCCCGCGATCTGATCGGCAAGGCCCGCAAGGTCTTCGAAACCGCCGTCGAACAGCATCAGAAGAATTTCGAGAGTTTTCCGGCCTTTATTCCTGAGGAAGAACAGGACAGACGGCGGCAGCGACGGGCGGCCCAGGAGGAGTACCTGCAGGCCCAACTCGATCTCGCAGAAACGATCTACTGGGAGGCCCAGGCCCACGACGTCGGAGCCGAGGCACGGAAGCAACTGCTGACTGATGCCATGCTCAAGTTCGAGCAGATCCATACAGAGAATCGACTCTATACCGCGGGCATTGTGGCCCGGCTGTGGCAGGGGAAGTGCATGGAGGAGATGGGCTCGATCGGCGAGGCCCTCGGCCTGTACGGCGAAATCCTCAAACACGATGGCACCAGCCCCACAATGCTCCAGCTGAAGGCCAAGGCCCGCCAGTTCCAGCTGATCTGCTACAACCGCGAAGAGGAGCAGGAATACGCTCTTGTCAACCGGCTGGCGTCTGAGTGGCTGCGGGATGAGAAAAACCGTCGCCTCAAGTACACCGAAGTCGGCAAGGCCATCGAATGGGAGCAGGCGCAGGCTCTGGAGAAGCTGGGGCAGGACCGCACTGTTCCCGAGAACGATCGCATCAGCTATCTCAACCAGGCCAAAGGTCTCGCTCGCGACTTGTCCCGGGCGTCGGGACCGCTCAAGGCGCCGGCCGCAGCAATGATGGCCCGCCTCACCCAGTTGCTCGGGCAGGACGGTCAGGATCCGACGGACTTCAGTTCGGCCTACGGGCGCGCGATGGAGCTGTTCGAGCGGGCGCAGGAGATCTCTGACAAGATTCGTGCCGCCGCCGACGCTGAGCGGACCGAAGAGGCACTCGAGCACATGCAGGCGCGCAAGAATCTTGCCGAGGAAATGACTCGGCTCCTCAAGATCGCCCTGACCTATGCGGATGACACGACAGAAGAGACCCTGCAGCGACAGGCCGAATTGCTGCTGGCGGTTGGACACAGCTACGCCGAGGAATACCTCGACGCGACCGTCGTCTCCGAATACCTGCTGAGGAATCGCGGCGACGCCCCCCCCGACACCTTGTGGCTGGCGGGAGAGATCGCGCTGCAGT
>CAZUXX010000106.1:1553-8975 GCA_964624215.1 uncultured Planctomycetaceae bacterium | reverse complement strand
GGACGTCCGTAGGCATCGAGAAAGAGGGAGCCGATGCGATGTGTCCAGAGTTCGTGGGCGTGTGACCCGGGGGACATGGCGGTGAACGATTCCTCGGTTCCGGTGATCTGCAGCAGCGAGTCGTGGAGGACTTCGGCCCGCAGGCGTGTGCGGTAATGTCGGGAGTACGCCCGGTTGTCGACTTCGTTCCCTTCGGACGGGGTGGAACTGAGCCGGTAGGCGTTGGAGAGCACGATCTGGCGGATGAGAAACTTGAGATCGTAACCGCTGTTGGCGAATTCGCGGCCGAGGGCTTCGAGGAGAGGGGCGTTCACCGGCGGGTTGGTGGCCCGCAGGTCGTCGACCGGTTCGACGAGTCCGCGTCCCATCAGATCGGCCCAGACCCGGTTGGCCATCGTCTGGGCGAAGTAGGGGTTGTCCGTGGAGGTCATCCAGTCGGCGAGGACGACCCGGGGGTCGGTTCCTTCCGGGACGGTGAGATCGTCACCGAAGAGAGGTCGCGGCGGGAGAATCTCGTTGGTCAAGGGGTGCCTGACGTCTCCCTTGTCGCCGGCGAAGATGAACTCCTCGGACCCCGAGATCGGTGGAGAGAGCCCGGTTCCCTTGCGTCCGATTTTCCCGAACCAGGCAGCGAAGCTGTAGAAGTCGTCCTGTCCGTAGACTTCAAACGGATGGTGATGGCACTTGGCACATTCGAGTCGGATGCCGAGGAATAACTGGCTGACGATGGTGGCCAGTTCGTCGGGAGCGCGTCGATCGCGAAACAGGGTGACGGCCCCGTTCTGGAAGGTGCTCCCCTGGGCAGTTATCAGGTCGCGAACAAACTGGTCGTAGGGGACATTGTTGCGAAACTGTTCGCGGATCCACGCGTCGTAGTTGAGCGTGGCCTTGATGCCGACGCGATAGGGGTTGGGCCGCAGCAGGTCGGCCCATTTGTTGGCCCAGTGCTCGGCGTATTCGGGGCTGGCGAGCAGTGCGTCGACCACCCGCTCGCGTCGTCCGGGATCCGTATCGTCGAGGAACGCCCGGGCCTCTTCTGCCGTGGGGAGGCGGCCGATGATGTCGACGGTGGCCCGTCGCAGGAACTTGTGGTCTTCTGCAACGGGGGAGGCTTTGAGGTTGAGCCGCTGGAGGCCCTCCCAGACGTGACCGTCGATGAAGTTGGCCCGGGGGAGACTGGCGTAGTAGTCGGCAGGGACATCGTCGGGGAGGGGCACCGACACACTGCAGATGGCGAAGTGATTGGAGAAGCGGGCGACGATTGCGGCTTCACCGATCACGCCGCCTGTCTGGACGCGGCCGGTTTCGTCGACATCGGCGAGGGTCGCTTCGCTGGATTGAAAGTTTGTGAGTCGAGTGACGTCCTGCTGTTTGCCATCGTCGTAGTGAGCCGTCACCGTCAGTTTGAATGCCTCTCCCTCGCGGAGTTGCCGTGCCGAGGGTTCAACGGTCACCTTGACCAGAGCGGGGGTTCCCTCGACGCGTCGGGGCGCCCCGGCGCGGAGCCATTGCAGCAGGAGTTGTTCTTCTGCTCCTCCGGGTTCGAGTCGTTTTCCGCCGCCGTGGGGCAGAGTGGCGGTGGCCTTGAGAAGCAGCAGGCTGTCTTCGGGGCGTGCGAGATTGACGCGGCGTGCGCGTGCTTCGCGAGTGAGCGCTGCGTGGTCGAAATCGGAATCGAAGCCGAACAGAGAGAGCTGGAATCCGTTCTGTCCTCTCTGCTTTCCGTGACAGGCACCGGAATTACAGCCGTAGCGGGTGAGGATCGGCTGAATGTCCCGTTCGAAGTCGACCGGCTGCGCCGCGGCTGCGAGAGTGGGAACCGTCAGGACCAGCAGGACACCGACAACGCGTCGCATACTCATTGCAGCAACCATCGAACAGGCTCATAACGCATGCACAATCTGTGATGTTGCGGCATTTTGCAGGCTCGTGTCAACCGCCTTCGCCGATTCCCGGGTTCGGACAGGTCAGGGCCGAGTGCAGATTTCGTCGCGCGTTCTGATCGAATCGCGTCAATCACATCGATCAATTCGCCTTCAGACGTGTGGCGATCAGAGTGTGTCGAGCGACCTCCACCAGCTTTGATCGGCGTCCGGCATGATGCCGAGCAGAACGGGTTTGCCAAGATCGGGGAACCGGGGTTGGGGATTGAACTCGAGGTTGAGGAGGTTGGAATCCTGCAGCGCGGCGGTGAGTTCCAGAGCAATCGCATCGCCCATCCGTCGCGCGGATTCGATGCTGAGGCCGTTGAGCGTTGCTCGGGCGGGGTGAGCGTTTGATGCAAGGATCAGCAGCACCCGATCGATTGATTCCAGGCCTGAAGGTTTGTGAAACCGGCGGGTGATGGCCAACGGCGCCGCCGGATTGACCCCGATGTCGTGCAAAGCGGGTGGATTGCAGGGGAGCTGGATCCGCTGCGGATTGAGTCCGTCCTGTTCGAGGGACCAGGGGCCGGCCAGCCGAATCGTGTAGAGGTCTGGAGGGAAGCGGGATTCGTCCATCGGAAGCATCGCGAACAGTCGTCGAAAGTCCTACAGTAGTGCCGATTCCGGGAGTGCTGCAATCCGCGGTGGTCGATGCTCGCTGGACCACGTGCCGGCGCTTCCCGCACGATCCCGACCAGAATCTGTCAAACCTGACACCGGTCGGAACCAAACTGACTGGTTGACGGTTCTGTGGAGAACGAGATCCCTGCGTGTGAGTTCCGCACCGGATTCACTGACGCGGGTTTGCAGCGACGACCGCAACCATCTGACTGAATTGAATCCGGGCGAACCTCGTGATGCAGACGCAGTGACGCGTTTGAGGAGCGGCCACGGTTTCTCTGCCTCTTGCACGATGAGACGAGTCATGAACCCCCAGTTGTCACTCGGGTTCCGTCCGGCCGAGACGCCGAAGCAATCGGCTGCGCGTCGCCGTGAGCTGCTGCGATATGTCAATCTGAAGCTGGCGGCCCATGGTCAGCCGATTGTTCAGAAGGCCGGGGGGGCCGAACTGGTCGAACTGGCCCGGGGTCTGCTGTCGAACTTCAATCAGAAAACGCGCCTGCTACAGGACTACCGGTGTCCTGTGGACCGGCGGATTGAACGTTTTCTGAACTCACATTTTCAGGATGTGCTGGGGGAAGGGGAGTCGCTGCGGCTTCCGGACCGGACGCTGATTCTGGATCGGCATGGTATTGCGCGCGAGCTCTCGGTCCCGGCCGACGGGGATGTGTTCGAGAGCGATATTGTGACCAGTTACCGCGTGAAGAACGGGGTGCTGCACAATCCGCGAAGCGATCGGCGGACGACGGAGGGGACGTTCCACATTGTGGAGGGTGGGCTGCCGATTCCGGCGGACAAACTGGCGGTGCCGCGGTACGCGTACACGCGGCTGTTTCAACTGGCGATGCAGCCTCCCGAATCGCTGCAGACGATTCCGTTCACGGCGAACCAGGAGACGCCGGCGCGGGGCTGGGTGTCGTTGCTGTTGCGCCCGATCGTGTGTCCTGAGGTTCCGGGATTCTGCCCGGAGCTGTCGATGGAGACACGGCTGTTTGCGCCCGGCAACCTGGTGAGCAACCTCGACTTTCTGGAATCGATCTTCGGGAATGCCGGGGACCCGTTTCTGGTGGAGAACGATGCCGGCCTGGATGTCGAGCACTGGACGGGTCACACCGGGTGCATCATTTTCGCAACGCACCTGCAGGGCATTCTCAAGAAGGATGTCGGTCTGCCGCATGTGTCCGAAGCGACCGAGCGTCAAAAGCAGGACGGGATGTGCTGGGAGCGGGAGGATGAACAGTACAACGACGGGAAGCCGTTCAAGCTGGTGTGCCGGACGGAAACGGGAGTCGAGGTGACGATCATCTCGGACAATTACTTCGGTTACGGGAAGAAGACGGTCAAGGCGCAGATCAGCTATGCGGCGAATCTGATGGGGCAGGTGGAGGAGGAGCACTCCGGCGGGGCGCTGGTGTTCCCGAGCTTCTCGCTGGGTGAGTCGTTCCAGGTGAACAGCCGGCGTCACAACGACCGGACGTTTGATGACGTGCTGCACGACTACGGCCAATGGATCGATGTGCAGGAGGAGGGTCATGGCATCGACCGCAATTTTCCGAACCTGGTGTACATCCCTGAAGACGCGATGGCGGATCTGCGGCGGCAGACGATCAGCTTTCGGCGGAATGGAGTGGAGCGGGAGATTCCGCTGTTGCCGGGGCGAGTCTACATGGCTCCGTCCGGGTACAAGCTGCGGATGGAGAAACATCCGAGTGCCCCGAGCTGGCGTCTGATCGGGACGGGCGGAGAAGGGATTTTCTGCCACAAGCCGTGCACGGTGTCGGGAGGTGGGAAGAGCGAGATTTCGAAGTCGATCTCGGATTACATGCAGTACGGTTCGGTGTTCGTTGCGAACTTTCCCGAGGACGCCAAGCTGGTCGACGAGATGGTGTCGAAGGACTACTCGACGCGGTGGACCCCGGAAGCGCTGGCGGCCCAGCATTACGACGAGTATCCCAGCCGCAAGTTGCTTGATCCGCGGCGGTCGCTGGGGAGCGTGATCAAGCTGTTGACGCCCTCGGACGAGTACAACGACGAATACAACGAGTGGCTCAAGTCGATTCCGAATCACATTTACGCGATTCTGTTTGCGATCAAGCGGTTTCAGGCTCCTGAGTGGGGGGACGACTGGCGGAGTCACTTCGGGGTCGGGACCGTCAACGGTGCTTTGGGGCACGAGTTGAAGCTGCACGACCGGACGATCGTAGGGTCGTACCTGCGGGTTGGTCTGTCGGGTGACCACGGCTGGCGGATCTTCAAGCTCCGGCAGGACTTTGCGGCGGCGGCGAAGATTCAGACCGAGGACGATATCTCGGCATCGGTGGTCGTCCCGGGGCGGGTGCTCAACGGGCTCCCCGGATACGTTACGAGCTCGCAGGGGGAAAGCTTCAAGTTCGTGACGAACTGCGAGTTTCGCCTGTTCCAGCGACCGGATGATGCGATCCATCGGGGTCTGGACCGGCAGGCAGAGGCGGATCTGGCGCGGGAGGGAGTGAACTTTGTTTCGAACTTCGAGCCGCTCACGCGTGACCAGGTTCACGAGATGCGGGAGAAGGCGATCGACTTCGATGCGTTTACCGAGCCGATGAAGGCCCTGTTGCGGTCGGTCGATGAAGACGAGGGTGGCTACGTCGTGTGTTCGGCAAACCCGCGACAGATTGGTGGTGTACCGACGAAGAATCCGCGGTACCTGCAGGATCGTCCGGACATGGCGGACCCGTTTCCGCGGTACGTGGCGGAGATGGGTGTGCGGTTCTGGCGGGTGATTCCTGCGGATCAGGCGGTGCCGCTGCCGGTGAATTCGGTGCTTTCGGGTCGTCGGAACAATCCGCCGGACAAGAAGAACGGCATTCGCTCTCTGGCGGGCTACGGGCCGATCCACTACCAGGAGTTGCCTGAGCTGTTCATGGATTACATCTGCTCGTTGACGGGGAAGAGTCCGTCCACGACGGGGGCCGGCAGTGAAGGGGCGTTGACGAAGGGGCCGTTCAACGACCTGATCCCGGCGGCAGATCTGAACGCAGCTCTGGTGAGCATGATTCTGACGGGGCTGCACGGATTCTCGACGGCTGCGGGCTACATCGGACCGAACCACCGGTTCGACCACGACATCAGCCTCCTGATCCCGGAGATCTGGTCGCGACTGAGCCCGGACGAGCGGGATCCGCAGTTCATGATCGCCAACAAACTGCTTGAGCCGGTTCCGGATATCGACGCGGATGGCAAGACGATCCCCGCGCGACGGCTGGGCTACCGGATCACGTCCCGGTTTGTCCGGCGTTACTTCGGGCGGATCTTCGATAACCCGGACAAGGTCTTCGACCGGTCGATCCTGCGACCGGAAACTCAGGATCCCGAATCGTACGCGGACGGAATCGAGTACATCATGGAGGCGTACGAACGGGTCGCCCGGCAGTACTTCGAGGACGGAACGTACGAGCAGTGCTGCCCTCCGCTGCAGGCGCTGCTGCACATCATGGCGTACGGTCACTTCGAGGGGAAAGACGAGCGGGATCCGGAGATTCGCTCCCTGTTTACGAAGGAGTCGCTGCTGGCGAGTGAATGGTACCAGGCACGGTTGAAGGCGCGTCAGCAACGGGAGATCGAACTGTGGACGCGGCACGTGGCCTCGGTCGAGGAGTCGCTCATTGCTCCGAGTACCCTGGATGAGAAGCTGCGACCGGAGATCGAGCGACGGCTGGACTATGCCCGAACGATGCTGGCCCGGGTGAGCAGCGAATCTCGGCTGGAGGAGTTGCAGGGGACGATCGGTGCACAGCCAACGTTTCATTGAAGACGTTCCCTTGATCAGTCGACCGGCGGATGGTGTCGATCAACCAGGCAGTGTTGATCGCCGGGGCCCCTGCCTGACAGCTCGCGCCGATGGACCGGTCACATTCTCCTGACCATACCACTTGCGCAACGTTGGCGAGCTGGTGCTTGTCACCGCCCGCCAGGTCGGGGATGCTGGATTTCGTGAGTTCGGCTCCCCGGCGGGAACTGGTCGATGTCGCAGATCGTATTCGAGACCGAAGCGACCCCGGACGGGCTGCTGATCGTTCGTCCGAAAGGTGATGCGGCGAGCTTTCTGGCCGCGGATGTGGAGCAGGGTCTCGCGACGGTCTGCGAGCAGATTGACTCCATGTCGAAGCCGGCGGTGGTGATCGACCTGTCGAGCAGCCGCTATTTTGGCAATGCGATGATGGGGGCGTTTGATGAGATCGCCGCGCGGGCGAAACAGGGGGGCGGCGAGACGGTGGTGTGCAACGCTTCCGAGGAGATGTCGCGGATGTTGCACACGCTGCACCTGGTCCCCAAGGTGATGGAATTCCAGTCGCTGGAAGTTGCGTGTACGGCGCTGCGTCGACGGAAGTCGACGTGAGGGTGGTGCGGCTTGATCGGGCAGCGATCGACCGGTCGGGGAGAGACGGGCGGGGCACCGCGGCGGCCTGGGCAGACCGGTACTGCGAATGGGAGCAGGTGAAAGGTCGCTGTTGCCCGGTGTCGCCGGGTGTTAAGTTGCTGCGCCGCTCCCACGTAGTCGGCTCGTTTCGGATGTGACGATGGCGATTCTGTTTAACTGCCCCCACTGCGACGCTGCGATCAAGGTTCCCGATTCGGCGGCCGGGAAGCCGGGACGTTGCCCTTCCTGTCAGACGCGGTTGCGCGTTCCCGATCCACGGGTGGAGGCGGGTGGGGTCCCCGAACAGCCGCCGGCCGCGGCGGAGACACCAGTCCAGCAGACGCCGGTCGCGCCTGCGGCGCCAATTCAGGACGAGGTGGCTCCCCAGCGTGAAGCAGCCAGTGCCGATGATGAAGCGCCGGGGCTGTCGGCCCGGGAGGAATTTTCACTGGGCCTGGAGTGGTTGAAGAAGCCGGT
>CAZUXX010000106.1:0-1543 GCA_964624215.1 uncultured Planctomycetaceae bacterium | reverse complement strand
AGGATGGCCGGCGGCCGACCGGGCGGCGACTCACTTTGCGCGTGCTGCGCAGCTGGAGCCGGGCAATGCCGACTACGCGACGCATGCGGGGAATGCCTGCCAGACGTGGATTGCACGGTTTCTTGAAAGCTGGGGGACGGGTCCGCTGGTTTCGATTGCGGCGTTCCACGCGGGCTCGCCGCTGGGAGATGCGATCAACAAAAGCGAGCAGCTGTTCCGCCCGTCGACGCTGACAACAGAAGTTCGCCAGGAGCTGATTTCGAAGGCGAACGAGGGGCTGCGATGGTATTCGCAGGCGTTGTCTGTTCTGCCGGATGATCCTGTCACGCTCTCGCGGCGGGCGCGGCTGCTGGTTTCGGTGGGTGCGTTTGCCGCCGCGCTGCGCGATGCGGCGGCTGTTCTGGCGTCGCCACTGGCTCCGAGTTCTGCAAAGGCGGCAGCGCAGGAGGTCACCGACTTTATTCTGGATGAATCATCGCCACTCCACCGGTTCCTGACGCGGACGGAAGCGCAGCTGATGGAGGGGCCTGCGGGGATCGAGGTGCCGGAAGACAAGCCGGCCGTTGCTCCGGCGCCGGCTGTGGCACCGCCTGCGGTGGACGATGAGGAGTTGCCGCCGATCTTCGTTCCGGGGGAGGGGCCGGGTCCGGTGACTCCGTTCGGCGAGCCCGTTGCAGCAGACGGGAGTTTTCCAATCGCGTCGGAAGCGGCTCTGATGTCGATCGCGGCACAATTGAAGCGGAAGCGGTCGTCGTGGGGGAGCCTGATTGCGGCGCTGGTCTGCGCGATCGTCCTGCTTGCGGCCGGGGCGATCTACCTGCGGATGACGAGGCCGCTGTTGCGGGGAGAGCTGACGGCGATTGACGCTTCCGGGACGACGTTGAAGACGTTGATCCCGCGTTCATCATTTCCCATTGCGGAGGACCGGCTCAACGAGATGCTCGCAACATTTCGCGACAATCCGGTCCCGTTGAACAGTCAATACCGGCATGTGTTGCTCTCGGGGAATGCGAGCGGCCTGCAGGTGACGGTGACACCGGGTCCGCATGCGCGGCTCATCAAGGTCGATCTGCGTACATCGCCGGAGCTTGTCCGGTTTCTCCGGGAGAACGCGGCTGCGTTGCAACAGCACCAGCAGGAGAAGCTCGCGGCGGCCTACAAGACGCTGAGTCAGGAATGGGCGAATGCCTCGGCTGCCGGCATGGACATGGGCAACCTGGCGTCCTATGTCGGCGTTCTGGGTGGGGACGCGCTGACCGGGGGGTTCGGCTATCACACGGTGGTCCGCTACCAGACGGCGCTGTTCCAGTGCGTCTTCGAGGATGCCGATGGCCTGCTTTATTACCTGGTTCCGAAGGAAGCCCAGGTGGTGGAGGTGATCGAGCGGGAGTTCGAGGGGCGTGATCCGGTCTTTGCGGATTACGAGTTCGGGTACACGGTGACGATTCCGCCGGCGAGAGCAGCTCCCCCACCGGAGGTTGCTCCGCAGGAGACGCCTGCCGAGGAGCCGGAAGAAGAGCCCGAATCGCCCGGGATGGACGAA
>CAZUXX010000105.1:3677-9038 GCA_964624215.1 uncultured Planctomycetaceae bacterium | reverse complement strand
TTATCCCACATCGCCGTGTCGTGACTCGCCAGAAGATCCGCCAGCATGCTCTGCTGCAGCTTGTGTCCGTGTTCCTGCTTGAGGAACTCCGAATGCTCCAGCTTCAGCTGGCAGATGCTCTGGTCCAGCGCATCCTGCCGCGACGCCAGTTCCAGTTTCGAACGGGCTTCCGCCTGCCGCAGTTCCAGTTCCCGCGACTCCACCAGTTGCTGCGCCAGGTCCAGCTCGCGCTCCAGCTCCCGATCAGCCAGCTCCAGAAGCTCCTGACCGATCGTGACCGACTCCCCCTCCTGCACAAGAAACCGGACCGCCCGCCCCGGACGACTCGCTGTCACAAACGTCGTCCGCACAGCCAGATGGGCATGGATCGGGCGCTGATGCCCCGATTCCAGCCACACCGCCAGACCACCACCGGCGGCGACTGCAAGGAGGACGAGGAGCAGCATCCGCAGCGGAGGCGCTGTCTCATCAGCAAGTTGCGACGTCCCCGGAGGGAATTCGGCCTGGGGAGTATCCATTCAAAGCACCCGGCGAGCACGGTCAATGCGTGCGCAAATGCACACGGACCCTGTGTCTCCCCATCGAATCGGAACGACCCGTTCCCCTGATTCACCGGAAGCACTCGAAACCGGACCGCTGCGACGCTCGTCCCCCTGTCTCTTTACCCAGATTCTCCAGGTTCCACCCCGCCAGACACACGACCGGTACGCCCGGCACATGTCCCAGATCCGCATCCCGAAGCCCGACTGACGGAGAACGTGTGCCACTGGCTCCATCCTCCGGATGCACCACAGGTCCTTCGTCGTCCAACGGCCCCGGGTTGTCTGGCACAAGTGATTGGGTCCTGAAACAGCCAACAGCCACGCCCCCCGGTCCCGGGACCGAATGGCGTGGCTGTCTCGATGGGCTTCCGAATGTCAGCAGGGACCGGCTCAGGCGGCGGCCTTGCGGTTCATGAACGGAACAGTCGCTTCTTCCACCGAGTACTCGTGGCAGCCTTCAATGAACGACTCAAACACCTGCGCATCGAGAGCCGAAGCCGTGTGACTCTCCGGATGGAACTGAACACCCAGCACAAACCAGTTCTCCAGCGTCGACTCGTACGCCTCGATCACACCGTCCGGACTCGTCGCAGACACCCGGAACGGGCCCGCCAGCTGGTCGATCGCCATGTGATGATCGCTGTTCACGCGAATTTCGCCGGGACCATAAATTGAATCCATCCGCGTCCCGGGCACAATCTCGATAATGTGCCGCAGACGGTCTTCCACCACGTCCCGGTGATGCAGCGGCTTGAGAATGTCTTCAGCAATGTGCTGGAACAGCGTCCCGCCACACACCACGTTCAGCGTCTGCATCCCCGATCCGATCGCCAGCGTCGGAATCTTCATCTCGTACGCCAGCTTGGCCAGACGACGGTCGAAGTCCTCCCGCCGCTTCGGCATCGTGCGCGTCGCCGGATGCGGATCATGCCCCAGCCGCACCGGGTCCAGATCCAGCTTGCATCCGGTCAGCACCAGCCCGTCCAGACGCGACAGCGCCTCCTTCAGCTCGTCATCCCCAGGCATCGGCGGAAGCACGACAGGCACGCCACCCGCCTGCAGCACGTGGTCGTAATAGCCGGCATGAATCCACGTGAACGGAAAGCTGTCGTGCTTCTCCGGCCGGTAATCCGCGTTGATACCAATCAGGGGCTTGTTGGTCATGGTTCCCTTCCTTGGGAAAAGGGGTCACTGGTCCAGGAAGCCTCCGGCGACGCCGCCGGATACAGGCTCTCCACGGAACCGGAGAATCGAAAAACAGGACGTGCCGGAACAAGCCGTCCGGCCACAAGACTGCCGTGCAAGAGGGAGCACACCGGACCTGCAAAGCGCCGCAGCGGGTGACATCGCGTGCCGCAGAAAACGATGACCACAGCAAGTCATCTGGCACGAACTGGATTCCATTCCATTCCTCCTGAGCCGAAACCGGCTCCTGCCGGCTGAACCGATCCATCGGTTCCTCTGGCGACGAGATCGTCTCCTCGCCACTGCTGCGGGTGATTCCGATCACCTCGGCCATCCCGCAACGCCGCGGACCATACGCCTGCAAAATCTGCCTGTCAAAGATTTTCAACATTTTGCGGTCCGCCACACCTCCCCTCACCGCATGTTGTGGCCCCCGAAAAACTCACACCGAACAACAACCATATCCAACGCCCCACCGCAGGCCTGAACCCGATCATCTTCGGCAACCACCAGCTACCGGGTCTGCAGCGCAACTCGTAAGATCGGGCGTCACATCCCCCCCGAACCCCGGCTTTCACCACCCGACCGCGTGAACCCCCTGCACTGGCAGCCCTTCGAACTCCAGATTGCAGCCTGTGCTGTACTCGCGGCCATGTCATGTACCGTCCCGGGCACGTGGCTGGTCCTGCGCCGGCAAAGCATGATGGGGGATGCTCTCAGCCACACCGCCCTGCCCGGAATCGTTGTCGCCTTCCTCGCAGCGGCGTGGCTCACCTCCTCAGGAATCGTCTCCCGCAATCAGATCGAACCGCTCGAACACTGGTTCCTCTTCACCGGAGCCGCCTTCGCCGGCGTCGCCACCGCCTGGCTCACCGAAACCATCCAGCGCATCGGTCGTGTCGAAGCAAACACCGCGCTCGGAGTCGTCTTCACCTCTCTCTTCGCCCTCGGCCTCTTCCTCGTTCGCTTCGTCGTCGACGACGTGCACCTCGATGCCGACTGTGTCCTGTTCGGCAATCTCACCGAAGTCGCCCTCGACACCCGGCTGGTCTTCGGTGTCGAACTCTCACGCGGAGCGATCGTCAACGGAGCACTCCTGCTGCTCAACCTGCTCCTCACACTCCTCTTCTTCAAGGAACTCCGAATCTCGGCCTTCGACCCGGAACTGGCAACCGTCCAGGGAATCAACGCCCGCGTCATGCACTACGCGCACATGGCCATCACTGCCATCACGGTCGTGGCGGCATTCGAAACGGTCGGCAGCATCCTCGTGGTGAGCCTGCTCGTCGTCCCCGCAGCGACGGCACTCCTGTTATGCCAAAGGCTCGTCACCCTCATCATCGTTGCCCTCTCCATCGCCGCTGCTTCGGGTCTGCTCGGATTCTGGTTCGCACTCGACCTCGCCGGACCAATCTTCGAATCTCTCGGATTCCCAGGCGTCCCCGACGTCAGTCCCACCGGGATGATCGCCGTCACCGCCGGCCTGCTCTTCTTTGCCTGCTGGATCATTTCCCCCCACTCCGGACTGCTGATGAGGCTCTTGAACCGCCTCCGGCTCAGCAGCCGCATCATCGCCGAAGATGTCCTCTCCGCCCTGTACCGACAGTCCGAGCAGCAGCACGACAAAGCCTTGAACCTCGACGAACTCGAAACGCACCTGCATCGGATGTGGCTCCGGCGCTGGCTCTCTCGCTGGGCACTCTGCCGCTACCGGGCACAGGGTCTCGTCGAAGCCACGGGCGAAGGCTTCCTGTTGACCGAGGCCGGCCGCTCGACCGCACGCGATCTCGTGCGGGCACACCGCCTGTGGGAAAGTTACCTCGACCGCCACTTCCAGATCCCCTCCGATCACCTGCACGCAGCCACCCACCGTGCCGAGCACTTCCTCGACCCCACCCTCAGCGGCCAGTTGATGCGCGAGCTCGACAAGCCCGCCTCCGACCCCCACGGTCGGGAGATCCCGCACCAGCATGGCGACGCGGAATAAACCCGGCTCACAGTTGCACGCAACTCGGCACCCGGCCTTCCGCGCCCACCACCGTCGAAAACCGCTCGCAAGTTTCCGACGCCGCCTCTTCTCGCTAGCATGCCATCAACAACAGCCGATGCGACGGCACTCGATCCGTTGCTCCTGACTCACCTCACCAGCTGACCGACCATGCGCTCTTTTGCACTGCTCGTCGCCGCGATCATCGCTCTGGCGTCCCCCGCATCCCTCTCCGCCACGCCCAACTTCGTCATCATCTTTGCCGACGACCTCGGCTACGGTGATCTCGCCTGCTTCGGACACCCCACGATCAACACCCCCCACCTCGACCGCATGGCGGCCGAAGGCATGCGCTTCACCCAGTTCTATTCCGGAGCCTCCGTCTGCACCCCCAGTCGTGCTGCCCTCATGACCGGACGCCTCCCCATCCGCAACGGCATGTGCAGCGACAAACGCCGCGTGCTGTTTCCCAATTCCGGCGGCGGCATCCCCGACTCCGAAATCACACTCGCCGAAGCACTCAAACGGAAAGGCTACGCCACCGCCTGCGTCGGCAAATGGCACCTCGGACACCTTCCTCAGTTCCTCCCCACCAGCAACGGCTTCGACTCCTACTTCGGCATCCCCTACTCAAACGATATGGACCGCCTGAATGATGTCGGCCCCAGAGGACGACAGGCCTTCTGGGACCCGAAAACCGAATACTGGAACGTCCCCCTCCTGCGCAACACCGAAGTCATCGAACGGCCGGCCGATCAGACAACCATCACCCGCCGCTACACCGAAGAGGCCGTCAACTTCATCCGCCAGCACCGCGACGAACCGTTCTTCCTCTATCTCCCCCACAGCATGCCCCACGTCCCGCTCTTCTGCTCAGAGCAGACCAGGGGCAAAAGCCTTCGCGGCCTTTACGGCGATGTCATCGAAGAAATCGACTGGTCTGTCGGTCAGGTCCTCGACACACTCCGCGACGAAGGACTCGCCGAAAACACCCTCGTCTGGTTCTGCAGTGACAACGGCCCCTGGCTCATCTTCGGCGACCACGGGGGCAGCGCCGGTCCGCTCCGCGATGGCAAAGGCTGCACCTGGGAAGGAGGCATGCGCGAACCAACCATCGCCTGGTGGCCTGGCACAATCCGACCCGCCTCCGTCTGCCGCAAACTCGGAGCCACCATGGACATCTTCGCCACCTGCATCGCACTGGCAGGCATCGAGCCACCACAAGACCGCATCCTCGATGGGCACGATCTCACCCCTGTGCTCAAGGGCGAAGGCTCCTCTCCCCGACAAACCGTCTTCTACTACCGCGGCACCCGCCTGATGGCCGTCCGGCACGGACCCTGGAAAGCTCACTACATCACTCAGGGAGCCTACGGGCCAGACGCCGCCAATCCGCAGCAGCATAGCGTCCCGCTCCTGTTTCATCTCGAAGTCGATCCCTCCGAGCGGCACAACGTCGCGGCCGACCATCCGGACATCCTCGAAACCATCCAGACGATCGTCGACCAGCACCGCGCGAACCTCGACGCGCCCCCCTCGCAACTCGAGATTCCACTCCCCGGCTGATCGGCCTCGCGTCTGAGCGGTAATTGCACCGCCGCGAACAGCACTCAACCGGACAAGCTAGTCATCATCTCCCCACGTCTT
>CAZUXX010000105.1:0-3667 GCA_964624215.1 uncultured Planctomycetaceae bacterium | reverse complement strand
GCAGAATCTCCTTCACCGCTTCGTCCAGCCGTCTCCCCCGCAGGCCTTTCCCCAACACCGTATGAACATGCGCCAGCGCCGGGTGATCCGCAAAGCTGCGAAAGCTGTCGAGATCGACCTGCGGCATCTCCCACACCGTCAACCGACGCAGCGCCGGAGCATGCGAAATCGGCGTCAGATCCTCAACCTGACTGAGGTTCTTCACGCACACCGACTCCAGCCGGCTCAAATTGGCCAGCGAAGGTAATCGCCGAACATGCTTGAGTGATTCCAGACGCAACGTCTCCAGCGATTCCATCTCTCCCAACGACGTCAGGTCCGCCAGACCTCGAATGTGCGAGAGTGTCAGTTGCTTCAGTCGGCCCACGCGCGGCAGCTTCGACACATCCCGCGTCCCTCCCAGGACGATCGTTAGCTCACTCAGTCGCTCGAGCGGCGACAGAATGCCGACATCCTCCAGCGTGACGCGTCGCAGCCACAACCGCTGCAACTGCGCAAGCGTCAGCACCGACTCAAAATCCTTCTGGTGCCCATCGAGAGAAAGACTCTGCAGCCGGCGAAACCGGGCTAAAGGCCGAAGCGACACCGCCCGCGATCGTGTCTCCCCCAGCGACAGCGATCGCAATGCTGAGGAGACATAGTCAAGTCCCTCGAACCCGCGCAGTTCGACAAGGTCGATCGACAACTTCCTGATCTCGGGCAGTTCCTTCAGGAATTCAAGATCCCTGTAGGGGGCCATTCCGAACCGGGTCCACACCCGGAACTCAACATCCGGATGCGCGGCAAACCACTCACGCAGCAGCTTCCAGTCTGCCTCGCCCAGTGCTTCAGCCGTCTGAATCCGTACCGTCGTCGCTGGCAGCGCCGCCAGATCGCGGCGGGAAAATCCGGGCCGCAGGTCACCCGCATGCTCAACGTGCTCACTGCTCGCTGGCGTCAGCAGAATCGGTTCGATCATGGGCGTCTCTCACTGTCGATGGTTCCCGAAAACTGCAAGCCTCAAAAAGGCAGCCCGATCAACTTGCAACCAGCTCCAACGCCGTTATCTTGTTGAGACTGAGTCTCAGTATAACTGGGGCCAAGCCAGCCACCCAGGTCTTCTGCGGCAGCCAGCCAATCGCAGCCTCTCACGCGCAAGTCGCGCTGAGAGACCGTCCCTCCCTTTCTGGCCGGAGAAGACCATGCGCACCCGACAACCTCGCACACCGCGACCCGCCTTCACGCTCATCGAACTGCTGGTCGTCATCGCCATCATCGCGATCCTCGTTTCTCTCCTGCTCCCCGCCGTCCAGCAGGTCCGTGAGGCAGCCCGCAAAACCCAGTGCAACGACCATCTGCATAACATCGGCATCGCCATCCATAGCTACGAGGGCAACCACAAGGTCTTTCCCGCCGGTTCCATGGGAGACGGCCCCGGGTTTGTCAGTGGCTTCACAGCCATACTCCCCTACATCGAACAGGGAAACGCGTACAAGCAGTACGACTTCAGTCAGAACTATGACGCACCCGACAACCTCGAAACCATTAACCAGACAATCGCCGTCTACCTCTGCCCCTCAATGCCCATCCCCCGGGCCGTTCCCGACTTCGCCTGTGACGAGGTCGGCGGGCCCGGCAGCTATCTGCTGAATGAAGGAACCTCCCAGTACCAGGCACCTGGCTCCCACGACGGAGTCTTCCCCCTCATCTGGCCAACCTCCGGGATGGGAAACAAGCCGGTCCGCATGGCCGACATCACCGACGGGACCAGCAACACGCTCCTCGTCGGGGAAGCCACCTACGACATGCCAGACTATACCTGGTCCGCGTACACCTCGCCGGGCTGTGCAGGTCAGCAGAAATGGGGCTACGCCCGCTGGGCAGTCGGATACCCCAGCGCCGCTCTGGGAACCTCCGGAAAGCCGTTCAATCACCACGCTGCTGCAGGGAACGGTGGCTACCAGAGCATGCACCCCGGTGGTGTGAACATGCTCCTCGGGGATGATCGTGTTACCTTCGTCAACGAAAACATCCACGAAGGAGTCATCATCGGAATCACCACTCGCGCCGGCGGCGAAGTCGTCGGCCAGTTCTGACGCCCAGGGAGCCTCCCCATGAGCCTCCGGCATCACCGCATTCCCCTGATCACTCTTGCAGCACTGCCACTCCTGCTCACCGCCTGTCAGGAGGCGTCCTCCATCGCGGTGACCAATCGTCAGGCCGTCTCCGGTGAGGTCACCCTCGATGGCGAACCGCTTCGTGCAGCAACCATCCAGTTCATCCCCAAGGGGGCACGACACCCGGTGGCAACAGCTCTGGTCGTCGACGGTCGCTTCGAAGTCGGTCCGGAAACCGGCCCGCCACCCGACCAGTACGACATCACCGTCATCTCCCCCCAACCGGATCTCGAAGAGGTCAACTACTTCGCCAAACAGGGCAAAACTGACCTGCTGCGTCGGGTCGACATCCCGAAGAAGTACCAGCAGCCCGGCGAACTGGAAGTGACCATCTCCGAAGGTCCCAACAGCAACGTGAACTTCTCACTGACCACTCCCTGACCCCACCGCGCACACCGGCGCACACCAAATTGTCGCAACCTCTGGAGCCCACCATGATCCGATCCCTCTCCGGACTGTGCGGAGCAGCCGTCCTCCTCCTGGCGGCCTCAGCACAGGCCCACTTCCCCTGGCTGAGCATCGACCGCAGTAACCCCGACGAGCCTGTCCTGCACTGCTACTTCTCCGAAGGCCCCTACGCCGACGACCCCGAACTTCTCAAGTACGTCGACACCGCACAGGTCAAGCGGTTCTCCGGCCGCGGCGAACCCGGTGACGTCAAGCTCACGAAAGCAGAACAGTCACTCGCCGCCAGGCTCGACGCGAATCAGGCTAACTCCATCTTCGTGCTCACCCACGATCTCGGAGTCTTCAATCGCGGCGATGCAACGTTTCGCCTCATGTACACCGCCGCCACCGGCCCGGCACTCTCCGCATTCCTCTGGGGTCGTGCCGACACCGCCGACTTTGCGGGGCTTGATATCAGCCCCTCGCTCGACCAGGGCCGCCTTCAGATCAAAGTCACGTACAATGGAAAACCTGTCGAAGCCGCCGAAGTCATCCTCGTCGGTGACGACGAAGAGTTCGCCGAACTCAGGACCGACGACCGGGGCCGCATCGAGTACGATCTCAGCGAGCGGGCCGTCGACGCCATCCGCGTCAAGTACGTCATCAGCGAGCCGGGTGAACTCGACGGAAAGCAGTACCCCGAAACAAGGCACTTCGCGACGTTGACCTTCCCCACCGCCAGCTATCGCCCCATTGCCACCAAAACGCCGTACGAGCCGCTGCCCGAACTCGTCACCAGCTTCGGGGCAGCCGTCGCGGGCGACCGCCTCTACGTCTACGGCGGACACACCGGCGGAGCACACGACTACTACGCCGAAGGGCAGGCCAACACCCTCCGTTCACTCGACCTGAACGGGAAGGACGGCTGGAAGGAACTCGCAACAGGTCCCGGCCTGCAGGGACTCGCCATGGTTGCTCACAACGGCAAGCTCTATCGCATCGGAGGCTTCACCGCCAAAAACCCTGAAGGAGAAGACCACGACCTCTGGTCACAGGCCGAGGTCGCTTGCTTCGATCCCGCAAAGAACGAATGGCAACCGATGCCTCCCCTCCCCGAGCCACGC
>CAZUXX010000104.1:8572-9080 GCA_964624215.1 uncultured Planctomycetaceae bacterium | reverse complement strand
TCAACAGCGTCAAGGGCGAGAACATCGTCGCTCTGTGCGATGTCGACAGCACGTATCTCGAACGTGCGGCGGGTCAGTTTCCTGATGCCCGGACGTACGCCGACTATCGGGAGATGCTCGAGGCGGAAGGGGACAGGATTGATGCGGTTGTGATTGCGACTGCGGATCACAACCATGCGCCGGCGACGATTCGTGCGATCCGCAAGGGGAAGCACGTGTACTGCGAGAAGCCTCTGACGCACACGGTCGAGGAATCCCGCATCGTGGCCCAGGCGGCCAAGGAGCATGGAGTCGCGACGCAGCTGGGAACGCAGATTCACGCGGGCGACAACTACCGTCGCGTGGTGGAGATCATTCAGGCGGGGACGATCGGCGAAGTGACCGATGTCCACGTGTGGGTCGGCAAGGGCTGGGGCGGAGGAGACCGTCCGGAGACGGGTGAGGAGCCCCCGAAGAACCTCAGTTGGGATCTGTGGCTTGGCCCGGCACCTGAGCGTCCGTATGCCTC
>CAZUXX010000104.1:4414-8562 GCA_964624215.1 uncultured Planctomycetaceae bacterium | reverse complement strand
CTCTTATTCGCCGGTTTACTTGCCTGCCAACTGGCGTCGCTGGTGGGACTTCGGGCAGGGGACGCTGGGAGACATGGGCTGCCTCTACATGGACCTGCCGTTCTGGGCTCTGGGGCTACGCTTTCCGACGCACTGCGAAGCGGAAGGACCGGAGGTGCATCCGGAGACGTGCCCGCTGGGGCTGACGGTTCGTTACAAGTTCCCGGCGCGGGAGCAGGGCGGCCCGATCAACCTGACGTGGTACGACGGGAACATGACGCCGAAGGAAGTGGCTGGTCAGCGGGTGCCGAGCAGCGGTGTGATGTTCATCGGGACGGAAGGGATGATGTACGCCGACTACGGGAACTACCGGCTGTTCCCGGCAGAGAAGTTTGCCGGATTTGAGCCTCCCAAGCAGACGATTCCGCCGTCGATCGGCCACTGGCAGGAGTGGATCCAGGCGTGCAAGGAGGGAACTCCGACGACGTGCAACTTCGATTACTCGGGAGCGCTGACTGAAACCGTGCTGCTGGGGAACGTGGCGTTCCGGAGCGGGAAGGCTCTGGAGTGGGACGGTGCGGCGCTGAAGGTGACGAATGCCCCCGAAGCCAACCGGTACGTCGGGAAGGAATACCGCGAGGGCTGGGAAGTGGCATAGCCACGCCGCAGCCAGATCCGGATGTGAGCGAGCGGAGGGGATGACCCCCTCCGCTTTTTTCGTGGTGTTCGTCAGGACGCGCCGTTGATAGGAACCGGCGTTCGTCGAGAGGGGCGCCGGTCAGGAAGCAGGACGCTTCCTTGCCGTCTTCGGACAGATTGCAGCGCGCATGGCTGCCGCATCCGCCTGAGTGATGGCGAGCGCGCGATCCGGGCCACGGATGGATCCGGCTGGCCCGGGGGGTTTCCGCGATCGGACGATCACTGGCCGTGTTTGTGTTCCGGCGGTGCATTGCCCGCTGCCGGGGGATGGTGGTGCCCGTTGCCGCCGGCTGTGATGACAAACTGCATCAGGTCGAGGATTTCTTCGCGGGTGCAGGTGTCGAGCAATCCTTCGGGCATGATGCTGACCTGCGAGGGGAAGCGTTCCTCGATTTCGGTGAGGGGAATGACGATCGGTTCGTTCGATGCCTTCTCGTCGAGCGGGTTCGCGGCGAGGTGAAGTTCGGTGTCGGTCTCCTTGAGGATGATGCCGTTGGCGAGGGTGCCGTCGACTTTCTGGACAGTCACGACGCGGTACTTTTCGTCGATCTTCTTCGAGGGGAGCAGCATTTCGGTGAGGATGTCGGCTGGGGACATCTTCTTCATCTCGAGTTTCTGACTGACGTCGGCGAGATCCGGTCCGACGTTGCCCCCCTGCCCGTTCATCTTGTGGCACCTGGCACAGGCGAGGTCGTTGAACAGGGACCGGCCCCGGGCGAGGTTGCGGCCGTCGTGGAGCTGTTCGAGTGATTCTTCGAGGTCGGCGACGGTCCATTTGCGGACGAAGTCCCGCGCAGGTGCCGAGGACGTCGTCGTCTGGCTGGCAGCGAGCCGCGCGGGGTCGACATCGTCGATGCTGGCGACGACGTGCAGCACACCGTTCATAGTTCGCCAGTGGCCGGGGAACGTGCAGATAAAGGGATAGTCTCCGGTGGTCCGGGGGACGGTGAAGGTGATGCGATCGCGCTCGCGGGGCTGCAACAGTCTGGTGGCAACGATGACTTCAGGGACATCGGGCACGAACCCTTTGGCGAAGGCGTTGGGATCGGCGGTCATCTTGTCCCCTTCGAGGCCGACCTTCTGCAACGAGCCGGGTTTCGCGACGAGCAGGTTGTGCGGCATGATGTCGACGTTCTCGAAGACGATTTCGACCGGTTTGCCGGCTTCGACATAGACTTCGTGGCGGTCGTACTTCATCTGGTGGGGGACCGGACGAATGACGACGACGGGGACACCGAGTTCACGAAGCTGTTTGCGGATCGCGGTTGCCTGCTGTGCGGGCAGCAGGGCGGCGATCGTGTCTCCGAGTTGCAGTGCATCCCGGACGGGAGGAGTTGCCCGCTGTTCGTCGGAGAGTTTCTTCACGTCGGTGAGGATCGCTTCGACGAGCGGCTGAAGCTCCTCCGTTGGCCATTTGCTGGAGGGGATGCGGGTGATGGCGCTGATGGCGGTGTCGCGTTCGTCGCCGGACCGGATCATTTCGGCGAGCGTTCTGAACGTCTCTTCCGGCTGCTGTCCGGTGGAGACGACGGCGTTGATGGCGGCGCGGCGGAGGGATCCGGCCGGATCTCCCTGGAGTTCGAAGGAAACACTCTGTTTGGGAGCCGGCTGAGCGGATTTCTCCCAGACGACGTTGCGACTGGCATCGAGGACGGAGAGGGTGAAGTTGTTGAGTCGTTTGCCGAGGTCACCGTCGGTGCGGTTCCAGAGCGTGATTTTCTCGATGGGCCGTTCGGTCCCGAGATCGAGTTCCCACCAGGGGTTGGGACCGTTCTCCGGGGTGTGGGTCTGGGTTCCGCTGCCGTAGGAACCATCGGTGCGGCCGTCGATGGCGCGGCCGGCGACGCCGCCGTGCGCGGTGGCATTCTGGGTGGCTTTGCCGCTGGTGGCGATGTTCTGCCCGTCACTGAAGACCTGCACTTCGGCGAGAGTCAGCGTGCCTTTGCCGGGGAGTGACATGCGGACGTAGCGGCCGCTGGTCGCCGGCGTCTTGCCGAAACGTTGCTGCAGGTCGTCGGGAAGACCGTGGAGCAGCGGAACGACACGTTCGTGAGCGGCAGCCCGGAGTTCGCGGCTGGGGATGACGGGGACGGCTTCGAGAATGGTGCGATACGAATTCAGGTCCGCCCGGGCCTGATCCCATGCGGGATCGAGAGAGCCATCAGCCGTCATCAGGGTGACGTAGGCAAGCTGCCGGGTGAAGGGTCGGCGGGCTTCGTTGGCGATATGCTCGATGCGGTCGCGATGCTGCTGCAACTGTTCAGCGGGGGTTCCGGTGAGCATGTGTGCCAGGTCAGCGAGGACGAGCTGGCCGTCGCCACCGGTGGCGCGGTCGGCACGTTCGACGGCTGTGAGCAGCTCGGTGAGCATGTCTGTGCCGTTGAGTTTGGCGAGTTCGGAGACGGCCTCGTGCCGGAGGTCGTGCACGATGTTGGGGCGCGAGAGAAACGCCAGGTAGACGGGTGCGGAGCGCGGGAGCATCATCAACTCCCGGGTGGAGACGCTGCCGAGGATGTATTCGATGCCTGCGGGGTTGTCGGCGGCGAAGGGTCGGCCTTCCTGGATCGCCTTTTTCCAGTACGGTTCGAGCTGCTTCATCGTCTCCTGCAGCGTGTAGTCGAGGTAGTAGTCTCGAGGGTGCTTCGTCACCTGGAGGGCGACTTCGGCGGCGCGGCCGTCGTCGAAGAAACTGGCCGCGCGGACCGCTTCGAGCCGCACACGGGGGTGCTCGTCGTTTGCGAGTTCCATCAACTGCCCGAGGGGGTCGCTGATCTGGTCGCGCCAGTAGCAGAGGACACGGGTGGCGGCCGCGCGGGCGTGGTAGTCCTTCGAGGCGAGCACGCGCCGCAGCAGTGCATCGCTGGGCATGTTGTGGTGCTGGTGCACCCACAAGGCTTCGGTGAGCTGGTGTTCGAACCCGGGGTCGCTGGCGTCGAGGCCATCGATCCAGACGTTCGTGGCAGCGATCACCTCGTCGGTGGGCCGTTCGCTGAGCTCGATGCGGACGCGGTACCGGACGCGGTTTTCCGGGTGCTTGAGCAAGTCGAGGAGTGCGGTGATCGGCTCCCCATCGACGGGAACGACTTTGTTGGGCTGCTTTCCCTTGACGGTGACGCGGTAGACCCGACCGTGTGTCTTGTCGCGGCTGGGGTCACGGAGGTTGTGCTGCATGTGCCCGATGATCGGGTTCTGCCAGTCGACGAAGTACAGGGTGCCGTCGGGGGCGATTTCCAGATCGACGGGTCGGAAGTTGGGATCGCTGGAGAAGACGATCGGCTCCATTTCTTCGGCTTCGAAGCCACTCCCCTTCTCGATGAGCCTGTAGTTCATGATTCCCTGAAAGCCGATGACGTTTCCAACCAGCAGGTTTCCCTGATTCTCGTCGGGAAAATGACTGCTGGAGAGGATCTCGGTGGCGGGGCAGGGACGCGTCCGCTGCTGGTAGAGTGTAGGGGGGCGGTTATGTTTTG
>CAZUXX010000104.1:3614-4404 GCA_964624215.1 uncultured Planctomycetaceae bacterium | reverse complement strand
GGGTCGGGTCCGCTGTTTGAAGAAGGGATCCATCCGGGCGTGTTTGCGGGGGAAGTCCATACGGCCACTGAAGGCGGCGGCGAAGTAGTTGACGGCGCCGGTGCCATCGGTGATGAAGTCCTGTCCCCAGCGATCGAAGACATGCCCATGGGGATTGGCAAAGCCGTAGGCGGTGTAGACTTCGAACTTCTGTGTGCGGGGTTCGTAGCGGAAGCTGGCGGCATTGGCGCTGCGGACCGGTGGGCCGTAGGGGGTCTCGACCTGGGTGTGATGGAAGGTGCCTTCCTGGAAGTAGAGGGCACCGCCGGGTCCGAGTGTGAAGCTGTTGGAGGCGTGGTGCGTGTCGGCGGAGTCGAGCCCGTGCAGGACGCGCAGCCGCACGTCGGCGATGTCGTCGCCATCGGTGTCCTGGAGGAACCAGAGGTCTGGGCACTGGGCGACGAGGACGCCGCCTCCCCAGAACTCGAAGCCGGTGGGGTTGTGGAGTCCGCCGGCGAATGTTTTGCAGGTATCGGCCCGTCCGTCACCGTCGGTGTCTTCGAGGATGAGCAGCCTGTCGTTCATCTCTTCGACAATTGGTTGCCAGTGGGGATAGGTGGGCCAGGTGGCGACCCAGAGTCGTCCTTTGGTGTCGAAGGACATCTGCACCGGGTTGACGAGTTCGGGGAACTGTTCCTCGCTGGCGAAGAGGTTGATGTCGAGTCTGGAATGAATGGTCATCTTTTCGATGGCCTCTTCCCCGCCGAGGAAGAGGTGGGTGCCGTTCGGACCTTCCCCCGGCTGGTTGGTT
>CAZUXX010000104.1:0-3604 GCA_964624215.1 uncultured Planctomycetaceae bacterium | reverse complement strand
GGAGTGATGCGACCTGAGCGAACGTCTCGGGGCCGGGTTTCTGGAGGATTCTGCAGACTTCCCAGATGCGGGCGTCGCGGTTGGCGGTCATCACGTCGAGGACTTCCATTTCCCGCTGGGCCACTTCGCGGTTGGTCTGTCCGTCGACAAATTTCAGGTGTGAGCGTCCTCCGTAGACGGAGTAGCCATCGGTGGTGCGGTAGCGCTGGAACCAGATGGCGTTCTTCTCGCGGACGGCGCCGGCGATCTCTGCCAGAACATCGGGGTATGGGCCCGGTCCGACGGGAAAGAGGATGTCGTCGATGTCTCCGGCGATGATTTTGTTCCCGGTCGAGTTGAGGTGGACGCCGTTGATGGTGATGCGTCCGGCGATCTCGTAACCGCGGTTGAACAGGTCGACGAAGCGGACACCGGTGGCCTCGGCGACCCGCTGCATGGCGGCGGTGTAGAGCGCGAGTCGCCGGTTGTTCTCGACTCCGTCAGAGAGGTTGGGATTGGGAGGAGAAACGACGACGCCGTTGAGGATGATCGGCTTTGTCCAGTCCTCGTGGGGGATGGGAGAGGAGAGGACGATGCGGGGGGCGGACTTGCCGTTGTACTTCTGACTTTGCAGGTGCTTCAGGTAGTTCGTGAGTTCCTGTTCGAAGGCGGGGAGGCCATCTTCACCTGCGAAGGATTCGTTGTATCCGAAGAAGGCGAAGATGACGTCAGCCTTGCATCTGGTGAGCCATTCATCGGGGGTACCGAAGCCGGCCGATCTCAGGCGGGTGTTCAGCTCGTCGCCGGAGAAGCAGAGATTCCGCACGACGAGCTGATGCTCGGGATGGCGATAGTGAAGGATGGCTTCGAGCCAGCCATCGTGCTGCATCCGCTCGCCGAGTGTGTTGCCGATGTAGCAGATGTGATCCCCCTTCCGGAGCTGAAAGGGTTGTTGCGGGGCCGAGGCCTCCTGGGCAGGAGCGGGTAACGCGACGCAGAGGAGCGTGAGAGCAGCCAGGAGCAGTCGGCGGGCGTGCATGATGATTCGGTGCTGCGTTGGAGTGAGGGTCGCAAACGAAGAATCGATGATAGGGGTGCCGACTTGGCCGCGTCAAAGAGCGCGGAAGAGGGTCGCACCTCGGGCCCGCCGAGGGAGGGGAGCCGAGCAGGTCGCGACTTAAGGCCTGCGATGGCGAAGAGCGCGGAGCAGGGGGTGGTCGTAAGGCGGGGGCCGGTGATCGAGACCTGCGGCGACTTGCGGGCCTGCGGACACTGGCCTCGGAGACGCCGGGGACGCTGAAGCGGCACAAATGGGAAGCGATCGACGGCACGTCGATGATGCAGGATGTGGCGATGGAGCTGCGTCTGGGGACGCCGTTCCGGGCGCCGCGGTGAGGGAGCGGGTTCCGGTCGCGCTATGCAGCCTGGCTGAGTGACTTTACAGTTCAGTTTCTGTACTGGTCAGCGCTTCAGGGCTGTCGTGACACCCGCTCTCATCCTGCCGGATACCCGTTGATGGAATGGCTGATCCCGCTGATCACCCTCACGGCCATGGAGATCGTGCTGGGGATCGACAACGTCGTCTTCATTGCGATCCTCTCGACCCGGCTGCCGGCGGGACAACAGCAGAAGGCCCGCAGCGCGGGTTTGACGGTGGCTTTGCTCAGCCGGCTGATTCTGCTGTTTTCGTTGAGCTGGCTGCTGGGGCTGACGGAGCCGTTGTTCCATCTGACGGATCTGGGGATTCCGGAGGCGTGGGTGACAGATGACACGGCGAGTGCTGCTCATGGTGGCGATGCTGATGAGCGTCACGACGTGAATGGAATTTCGTGGCGGGATCTGATTCTGTTGACCGGGGGAATGTTTTTGATTGGCAAGAGCGTCACGGAGATCCATGCGCGGGTGGAGGGGCTGGACCATCACGGCAAGGAGCCGGAGACGGTGAGCTTTGCCGGGGTGATGATCCAGATCGCGATTCTGGACATTGTCTTCTCACTCGACTCGGTGATTACGGCGCTGGGGATGGCGGAGCAGCTGTGGGTGATGGTGACGGCGGTGGTGATTGCGATGCTGGTGATGCTGGCGGCGGCGGGTGCGATCAGCGGGTTTGTGCAGAAGCATCCGACGCTGAAGATCCTGGCCCTGAGTTTTCTGATTCTGATCGGGGTGATGCTGGTGGCCGAGTCGATCGGGACGCCGATCAACAAGGGTTACATTTACTTTGCGATGGCGTTCTCGCTGGTGGTGGAGATCCTCAACCTGCAGATCCGCCGCCGCAGTCTGGCCCGGTCCGAGGGTTCGATCGGCTGATTCCCCTGTCCTGTGAGATGCTCCTTCCTGCAGTTGTGCGATGACGATGAGTTCGCGAGTTGTGGTTGTCGGAGGGGGCGTGGTCGGTACTGCGTGTGCCCACTTTCTGAACGCGGCCGGCTGCGAGGTGACGATTCTGGAGAGTCGCCGGCACGGGAGCGGATGCTCTCACGGGAACTGCGGGTACATCTGCCCGAGCCATGTGTTGCCGCTGACAACTCCGGCGGCACTGAAGGAGGCGTGGCGTTCGCTGTTCAACCGGAATGCACCGTTCCGGGTGCAGTTTCGGCTGAGCCCGACGTTGTGGCGGTTCTTCTGGGAGTTTGGCCGCCGCTGCTACGGTTCCGGTCGTCTGAAAGCGGCAACCGGGCTTCAGAACCTGCTGCTCTCGTCGATGTCCCTGTATGAGGAGCTGCTCTCGGAGGGGCTGGAATGTGAGTGGCAGAAGAAGGGTCTGTTGTACGTCTACGCGTCGAAGTCGCGACTGGATGCGTTCGATGCGACGAATGCCCTGATGCGGGACCGGTTCAATGAGCCGGCGGAAAAGATCGATGCCGCGGCGCTGGAGTCGATGGAGCCGGCATTGAAGCCGGGGCTGGCCGGGGCGTGGTACTACGAGCACGATGCCCATGTCCGTCCGGACCGGTTGATGTCGAGCTGGCGGCGGATGCTGGAGTCGCGGGGGGTTTCGATTCGGGAAGAGTGTGCGATGACAGGACTGGTCACTCATTCGAACCGGGCCAGTGCCGTGCAGACAAATGTTGGCGAGATCGAGGCGGACGCGGTGGTTGTAGCGACGGGGTCGTGGACGCCGCAGCTGGCGGGGATGCTCGGATGCCGGCTGCCGATTCAGCCGGGCAAAGGGTACTCGATCACGATGCCGCGGCCGGAGGTGTGCCCGCAATATCCGATGATCTTTCCGGAGACACGTGTGGCGGTGACTCCATGGGAGAGTGGTTACCGTCTGGGGTCGACGATGGAGTTTGCGGGTTACGACACGTCGATTCGTCCGGAGCGGATCCAGTTGCTCAAGGATGGTGCGGCGCCGTACCTGCGGGAGGCGTGGCGGGAACCGATTGAAGAAGAGTGGTACGGGTGGCGTCCGATGACCTGGGACAGTCTGCCGATCATCGGCGCGTTACCGCGACTGGGGAATGTGTTTGTCGCGGCGGGTCACAACATGATCGGCATGAGTATGGCGACCGGCACGGGCAAGCTGGTGTCGGAGCTGGTGCTGGGCCGTCCGCCACATATTGATCCGACGCCGTATTCCGTCAGCCGGTTCTGAGTCGAGCCACGTTTGCTCAACGGCCTG
>CAZUXX010000103.1:7759-9084 GCA_964624215.1 uncultured Planctomycetaceae bacterium | reverse complement strand
TGATCGGCTCCCCAGATGAGGATGCCGCGGTGCTGGATCCGCTGGAGTTCTTCACCGGCGAGGAGCGGGTGGCTTGTCAGCGTGAACAGGAGGAATGCCAACAGGCGCGGGCCGGCTGCCGTCCGCCGAGGCCGTGCAATGCAGATGGATGTCAACGACGCCACTCCGAAACTGACGGTTGCCCGTGTGTTGAGGTGGAAGTTTAGAGTTTCGACCGGGGAGGTGAGAGTCGAAGGGACGGGCTCCAGGGTCGCTGGGACACGTGGGGGAGTACCGCAGGGGGTGCGGATGCGGTCGCGTCCCCGAGAACGGGTGCGGATGCGCGGCGGGTCAGTTCGCGACGCCGGTTCGGAGCATGTCGGGCTGGAGACCGGCCGGCAGCGGTTCGGAGAGGACCAGGGCTTCGACGATCCGGGCGGTGATGGGTGAGAGATGCAGGCCGGCGCGGAAGTGCCCTGTAGCGATGAACAGCCCGGGAAGTTGGGGGGACTCTGCGATGACCGGGTTGCCGGGGTGGACCATGGGACGAAAGCCGGCCCAGGTTTTCTGAAGGGGGAGCTGGGCGAGGGACGGGACCAGCCGGCGGGCGAATTCGAGGAGGTTTTCGATTGCCTGGGGTGTGTTTTCCTTCGTGAATCCGGCGAGTTCTTCGGTGGCTCCGACGAGGAGATATCCATCGAGGCGGGGGACGAAATAGCGGGGTCCGCACTCGATCACGTGTCTGAGGAGGGGTTTCTCCGTTTTGAACAGGAGCATCTGTCCGCGAACGGGGACAAGCTCCAGTTCGATTCCGGCGGTTTTCAGGAGTTCACCGGACCATGAACCGGCGGCGACAATGACGTATTGGGAGTGGAGGGTTCCGGCGGAGGTCTCGAGCGTGTGGACGTTTGAGGCGTTGCCGAGCAGGCGGTGCGCGGTGGTGTGCTCTTGCAGGGAGACTCCCAGACGGCGGCAGTCGGCGATGAGGGCCTTGAGATGGCGGGGATTGCGGACCTGGCAGGCTTCGGGGAGCAGCAGGGCCTCCCCGTGGGTGTTGAGATCCGGTTCGAGTGCCCGGAGCCGGTCGTGGTCGAGCGGTTCGACACGGGCGCCGGCGGAGCGCCACTCGCGGGTTTCGTCGGCGATGGTCCGCGGGGTGTGTTCGCGGAAGGTGATGGGCCTGTCGGGGGCGGTTGATTCGTCGAGCAGCACGCTGCCGCAGTGGCGGAAGCCGTTGTCGATGCCGGTTGCCTCGGCGAGTTCCCGGCTGAGTGTCGGCCAGAGGGCGTGAGTGGCGATGGTGAGTCGGTTGGTGCCGCCGGTGGCGAGGTTCAGGGAGCCGCTGG
>CAZUXX010000103.1:6823-7749 GCA_964624215.1 uncultured Planctomycetaceae bacterium | reverse complement strand
GTCGGTTGGCGATGGAGTCGGGATTTCCGGGGACGGCGGGGGGGAGGATCCCGGCACCGGCCCAGGAGGCTTCGTGTCCCATCTGCTGCCGATCACAGACAGCGACGCTCAGCCCGCGGAGTGCGAGCCGGCGCGCGACCGAGAGGCCGATGACGCCACCGCCGACGATGACCGCGTCAAACTTCATCCGTGCGGTCATTCCTCGTAGCCGCCTGCGTTGCTTCCACCGGTACTTTGTTCCTGACGATCAGCGTCTCTTCTGGCCAAGCTGGTTGAGAAAGCCGCGTCCCAGCGCGTCGAGGTCGGCGCCATAGACGGCGCGGACGGCTTCGGCAGCCGATTTTCCGCTGCGCAGCTGGGAGATGAAGGTACCGAACTTGGCGGAGCCACCGGCGCCGATCATGTAGCGGACGAGCGAGTATCCGACGGGTCCGATGGTGGCGGGGGAGAAGGTTCCGTCGGTGAAGAGTGACTGGGGATCGAGAAGACCGCGGGTGGCTTCTCCGGCGAGCAGGTCGAGCCCGCGGAGGTAGTCGTTGGAGGGCTGGGCGTTGGCGGCGAGGGCGAGTCCGGTGCCGCGAGCGATCCAGTCGGGAATCCGAGCGCCTTCGCGCTGGAGGTACGCGGCGGTCATGTGGTCGATCAGGCTGATCTGGAGTCCACCGAAGTCACCGGTGGCGGTGTCGCCGACATCCTGGAGGACGAGGTAGGCGTCGGCGTAGTCGGGAGTGACGACCGAATGTCCGAACATTTCGCGGGGGGCGCGGCGGTTGTTGACGGTCTGGTTGAATTCTTCGTAACCGAAGCGGTCCTTCATGATGAAGATGGCCAGACGCCCCTTCCACGCCTGTCCGGAGCCTCCGCCGAAGAGTTCCTTGAGAGTCTTGAGGTGGTCCTGTGCCCAGCCGTTCACGGTTTCGAGGCGA
>CAZUXX010000103.1:0-6813 GCA_964624215.1 uncultured Planctomycetaceae bacterium | reverse complement strand
TCGCTTTCGACGGTGCGGTAGGGGTCAGAGGGGACCGCCCGCTTCCACTGCTGCTCGGTCTTGTCGGAGCGGAGCTTGTTGAATTCTTCTTTGGAGAGGTTGGCGAGGGCATCGGGTGCGGCCGACATTGCCGCCTGGGCGTAGACGCGCAGCGGGGTTTTGGGATCGTCGCCGTCGAAGGTGTTGCCTTCGTCGAACCAGGTCTTGAGGTTTTCGTAGTTTTCGCGGGTGATGCGGACCTGTGGGTCGTTCGGCATGCGGGGGTTTTCGAGGCCGCCGGTGAGGCGGAAGAGGCGGCTGCCTTCGCGATTGCCGGGGAGGACGACCCGGCCGCTGTCTCCGCCCTTCATCATGTCGTGGAAGCTGACGAGTGAGAGTCCCCCGGAGCGGCGGTTGTCGTTATGGCACCGCACGCAGAGATTGGACATGAAGGGGGCAATGTCCCGGGTGAAGGAGACGGTTTCGCTGCCGGTGGGCCGGGGGATGACGATGGAGGGGTCGTCGGCCATTTCGGCTGCCTTGCCGAGGTCGGCGAGGGCGATATCGTCGTCTTCGGCGTCGTATTTGGCGCCTTCTTCGATCCACTTTCCGATGGTACGAATCTGGTCGGCGGAGAGGGGATCGGCGTTACGGGGCATCCTGGCCTGCTGATTGGTGGTGATGAGCCGGGCGATGAGCAGGCTGCGCTGGGCGTTGCCGGGCAGAAGCAGCGGTCCGCCATCGCCACCCCGTTTCCA
The DNA here is from genome assembly GCA_964624215.1 of uncultured Planctomycetaceae bacterium. Lineage (GTDB taxonomy): Bacteria > Planctomycetota > Planctomycetia > Planctomycetales > Planctomycetaceae > CAZUXX01. Next base: position 6,076 of record CAZUXX010000103.1, on the reverse strand, counting down.
GCCGGCGAAGGTGGAGAGGTTGAGGTTGGCGCGGGGATTGGCGCCGCTGTGGCAGCGGAGGCAGTTGTCGGCGATGATGGGTGCGACTTCGGAGGAGAAGCTGACTCCGAGTTTGGGGTCGCGTCCTTCCTTGCGAGCGCGTGCGATTTCGAGGGCCTTGGCCCGCTGTTCGATGGCGGTGCTGACGCCGAGCATCCGCCGGTCGCCGGGTTCGACACCGACGTCCTGGGCGATGGTGTTGAGTTTGGCGGTGGCGTCGTCGAGAATTTTCTGGGCTTCGTCGAATTTGTCGTCGCGGATGAGCCGCGTCACCTGGCCGACCTCCCTGCGAATCTGCAGCAGTTCCTTTCGCTGATCACTCGATTGTGCTGCCACGGGAGTGGGGAGCATGACCGGGATGGAGGCTGCGAACAGGACCGCTGCGAGGAGTCGTCTCATCGTGGTGGCGGGGGTTAGGGGGATGCGGGTGCGGGTTGGCGACAGCGAGGGCCATCGACTGAACCGCGTCCATCCAGCCGACGTTCGACGGAAATCAGTATAATCGGTTGGTTTCTTGAACAACATGCCGTCTTGTCAAACGCGCGTGATCAAGAATCCGGGGAGATGGTTGAGCCCGGAGAGTTCGAGAATCGTAGAATGAACCATCTGCGGCCACCGCGGATGTGTGTCGACGGCCGCCCTGTGCTCACTGGAGGGACTTATGTTGTACCGAATGGTTCTGCCGCTGGTTCTGCTGGCGGGATTTGCGAGCGGTTTACCGGCGGCGGAGACACTGGCGGTCTTTGAACTGAAGGGGTCGTTGACGGAGAAGCCTGCGGCGGAGGATTTCCCGTTTGCGATGAGCGAGCAGGAGTCGCTGCAGTCGCTGGTGAGCCGCATGGACAAGGCGGCTGCCGATGATGACGTGGTGGCGGTGGTGATTCTGGATGCGGGGGTGCGGCTGGGTTTTGCGCAGCGGGATGAGCTGCGTCAGGCGATGTCGCGGATTCAGGCGGCGGGCAAGCCAATCTATGCACACGCCGAGTCGATGATGACGGGGAGTTACGCGCTGCTGAGCGGTGCAGACCGGTTGAGTGTGACTCCGACGGGATACCTGATCATCACGGGGATTCATGCAGAGCTGCCGTATGTCCGGGGGCTGCTCGACCGGCTGGGTGTGACGCCGGATTTCCTCACGTGTGGGGACTACAAGAGCGCAGGGGAGACGTTCACGCGGAACTCGGCCAGCGACGAAGCGCGTGAGATGTACAACTGGCTGTACGACGGGCTGTACAGCGGGATTGTGGACCAGATTGCGAGTGGTCGCGATGTGGAGCGTGCTCAGGCGGAAGCCTGGATTGACGGGGGCCTGTATTCGGCCGAGAAGGCGGCGGAAGAGGAGCTGATCGATGCAGTCGAGCACCGGAACGAGTTCGTTGCTCACATCCAGTCGAAGCACGGCAAGAACATCAAGCTCGACAAGGCTTATGGAAAGAAGAAGCCGAAGACGATCGATCTGAACAATCCGTTTGCGGTGATGCAGTTCTACATGGACCTGCTGGCTGGTCCGCAGACACCGAAATCAACGAAGGACGCGGTGGGGATTGTCTACGTTGAGGGGAATATCCTGTCGGGTTCGCCGGAGCCGTCGCTGTTCGGCCCGGGGGAGGGGGCTTACAGCGATTCGATCCGCAAGGCTCTGGACCAAGCGGCGGAGGACAAGACGATCAAGGCGGTGGTGCTGCGGATCGATTCGCCCGGTGGTTCTGCAGTGGCGAGTGAAGCGATTCTGCAGGCGTCGCAACGTCTGGGAGAGAAGAAGCCGCTGATCGTCTCGATGGGGAACATTGCGGCGAGCGGCGGGTACTTCGTGGCGTGCGGCGGACGACAGATTGTTGCGGATCCGACGACGATCACCGGGTCGATCGGAGTCGTGACGGGGAAGTTCGCGACGACGAAGATGTGGAATAACGTCGGGATCCATTTCGAGGAGTACGGTCGGGGGAAGCGATCGTCGCTGATGGGTACGTCTGCTCCGTTCACGGACGAGGAGAAGCGGGACGTGCAGAAGTGGATGGATGAGGTTTACGAGGCGTTCAAGAAGCACGTGGTGGAGGCGCGTGGCGAGAAGCTGACGAAGCCGATTGACGAGATCGCGGGCGGTCGGATTTACACCGGGCGGCAGGCTCTGGAGCTGGGTCTGGTGGACAAGCTGGGCGATCTGCAGATGTCGATTGAGCTGGCCGCGAAGGAGGCGGGGATGACCAGTTACGAGGTGCGTCCGGTGCCGCGTCCGAAGAACTTCATGGAGCTGCTGGCTGCGGATCTGTCGGGGCAGAAGGATGAGACGCCGCGTCTGCAGCTGTCGGCGGAGACGTCACGAAGTTCGCTGTGGGATGCAGCGTTGCCATTGTTGAAGGGGATGGATCCACACCGTCTGGAGGTGCTGCGGCGGGTGTTCCAGCAGGTGGACATGATCCAGCAGGAACGGGCCATTCTGGCGATGCCGGTGCTCGACGTGCGGTGACTGCCGCGTCGCCGAGAGGCGTGTGTTGCAACCGGACAGCCGCTGCGGGTGGACTCGCAGCGGCTGTTTGCGTTACTGGATCTGCGGATCGGTTTCGGGCGGGGGAGATGCGTCAGCGGGGTCGCCGGCCCCTTTCATCCGCAGTGCTTCGGAATTCTGCGGGTCGAGACGCAGGGCGGCATTGAGGTGCCTGTTCATGTCGAGGGAGTTGCGGCGGCTCCGGGCGAGTCGGGCGAGTCCCACATGAGCTTCGACTGATTCGGGGTTGAACAGGAGTGTCCGTTCGTATTCCTTGCGGCTGCGGTCGGTGTCCCCCAGCTTCTCGAGGGACCGGGCGAGCAGCAGATGGCCTGCAGGATCCTCGATGTCGATGTACAGGATCTCGCGTGCCCATCTGGCGGCTGCGGTGTAATCACCGTCGTCGAATGCCAGTTGGGCGAGTCTGCGGCGGATGCCGGTCCCTTCGCCATCGCGGCGGGCGATTTCCTCCAGGGAGAGGCGTGCCTGGTCGTGTGCTCCGGTACGGAGTGCGGCGAGAGCCAGCCCCTTCCAGAATTCGGTTTCGAGAGGAAACTCCCGGACTCCCAACTGGTAGAGTTCGAGTGCGCGGGCTTCGTGACCGGCGTTGAGTTCCTGCTCTGCCAGGCGCGCGAGCAGCACTGGATGGGGGTTCTGTTCGTCCCAGACTTCGCGGAGCCGTGCGAGAGCGTCGTCGGCGTTCCCGGACCGGATCGCGAGTTCGGCGAGGACAGCAACGGCCAGCGGCTGCCGAGGGTCGCGCTGCAGGGCCTGGTTGGCCAGCTGTTCGGCCTCGTCCCGTTTGCGGACCGAGTAGAGGGCCCAGGCGTAGCGTCCGGCTGCCTCGGCGCTGTCGGAGTTGCGACGGTAAGCCGCTTCGGCTGTATCGAGGTCGATTTCCGGCTGGCTGCGGCTGCGTTCGATGTCTGCGACGAGGTTGTTGAGGGACTTGCGAAAGCGGCGGTCGAACTCGTCGGGCGAGATGTTGAGGACTTCGTGAAACGCCTGTTCGGTGGACAGTCCGCGACAGTAGGCGTCAACGAGCTCGGCGAGGGCCGGGGTTCCCCATTCGGTTTCGATCATCTCGGCGTACAGCCGGCTCTGGCAATACGCCATGTTCCAGTCGTCGGGACCTTCGGGGCGCTGGAATCCCTGATTGACGGTTTTCAGTGTGAAGACCTGGCCGGTGGGGACGCGCTTGAGCAGGAGGGATTTCCATTCGTCCGGGAGCGACATGTCTTCACTGCGTACGGCGAGGGCTTCGGTGTACCAGTGGGGGATGTTGAAGTCGGTCTGCTGGAGGGTGACGATGTGGACGAATTCGTGCTTGAGCACCCTGGCCCAGTTGAACGGTCGATCGACGGCAGCGGGTGAGGCGAGTGCGACGATCATTCCGGTGGAGGCGCCGATGGTCTGGATCCAGGGGAGCCCGATCATGCGTGCGCTGAACCACTGGTGAGCCGTCTGCCCTTTGGCGGAGTTATAGATTTCGAACCGGGTTCGCTGGGGGGGCTCGTAGCCGAACTGTTCCGTCAATTCGGAGTACACCTGTTCGAGATACTCGCCCATGTACTCGCCGAGCAGGCGGTCGGCGGGATCGACGCGGATGAGGAAGTGCTCAGTGCTGATGGTTTCGTATCCACTGAGAACCCCGAGCACCTTGCGCATGTTGCTGACTCGGACATGGAAAGGGTCGGCCTTGAAGGCGTCGTCGAGGAGCCTCTGGGCTTCGTCGATCTGTCCGGTGCGCATGTAGAGCATGCCGAGATTCGTGTGGGGAGCCGAGAGTTGCGGCATCAGGTCGACGGCGGCGCGGTACAACCGTTCGGCGTGGCGATACTTGCGGGCTCCGTCGCAGAATGCTCCGAGTTCGTGGAGGAACTCTCCGGGTCGGGGATTGCGGCTGGCGACCTCGTGGCAGAGCGTGATGAACTTTGATGAGTCGTCGGGAGGGGCAGTGCCCAGGTTTTGCAGCAGCCGGTCGAGTGTTTCCAGATCCGGGTAACCTTCTTCGAGGAGGACGCAGGCGGCCTCGCGGGCGAGGAGGGACTGGTCGAGGGGGTTGACCTGTCGTGCCCGATCGATCCATTTGCGGGCTGCGGCGGGGTCGGAGCTGGCGAGCTCGATTTCGGCGAGGATGACCAGTGCGGGGAGGCAGGCGGGGTTCCAGCGGAGTGCGTTTTCGGCGTGTTGCCGGGCCTGTTCCGGTTCGGAGTCCTGCAGGGCGGCCTGTGCCAGCGAGACGTGCAAGGGGGCGGAGCGGGGGTTGATCTTCAGTCCGGCTTCGAACTCGGGGATGGCCTGGGACTGGTTGTACTTTTCGAGCAGGAGGTCGCCGGAGAGCTGGAGGATGCGCCAGTCGGCGGGCTGATCCCTGAGAGCGTCGGGGCAGAGAGTGTTGACGACGAAGTGAAAGATGGAGGAGACATGCTTCCAGCGGGCGTACTCGAGTGAGCCGAGGGCCACGTAGCGAAGCTGTTCGGCGTCGGACGGCTGCACGCGGTTGTAATAGCGGACGAACCAGCGGTAGCCGTCGAGGGCCTCTTCGAGGCGGCCCTGCTGACGGGCGATGCTGGCGAGGATCCAGCGGGAGCGAAGTTCGTCGGTATCCTGTTTGAGGCCGCGTTCGGCGCTGTTGCGGGCATCGTCGTTGCGTCCGCGAAGGAACTGGATTTCTGCGAGGCGTCCCCAGAGGCGGGGGTTTGCGGGTGTGGCGTTGATGGATTTCTGCAGCAGGTCTTCGGCCTGTTGCCACTCTCCGGTCAGCTCGTGAACGAGGCTCAGTCCGATGGCGGCATCTGCGCGGGTCTGTTCGTTTTTGAGGAGATCGGCGTAGAGTTCGCGGGCTTCGTCGTAACGGCCTCGCAGGAAATGTTCATGGGCTGTGTCGAGCGGCTCGGCGAGTGTGGTCGCGGCAAACTGCGAGAGGATGAGGGCCGCGAGGAGCAATGGAATGCGCATGGCAGCGTGCGTTGAGAGATGCAGCGGATCTGACGCGATGCCTGATGGCAGGCTGGAAGGTCGTAGTCATCGTACACGGCGGCGGTGGTGGCTTGCAGGGGGAGCGGTTTTTGCGGGCGGGAGATCGGGGCGGTGGTGCGGATCGGGGTGGCAGGTGTGTGAGTGTCAGGCTTCGAGGGGCTGGGCGTTGGGGTGTCCCCTTTCACTGTGGGGCAGAGGCGTCATGATCAGCCTCACAGGGAAGTCTGTCGCCGGTGCGGGCGGGGGATTGCCCGTGGATTCCTCACTTGAGAGTTGAACGTGAAGCTGAAGTGCCGTCCGGAAGATTTCGTTGTGGATGAAGAGACGTCGACGCAGCCGGGCTCGCGGGGCCGACATGCGCTGTACCGGCTGAGGAAGCGGAGTGTGACCACACTGGAGGCGATGGAGGCGATCCAGCGTCACTGGCGGCTGGCAGGAAGGCGGATTTCGCGCGGGGGATTGAAGGACCGGTATGCGGTGACATCGCAACTGTTTTCGGTGCTGGATGGACCGCGGCGGGGGCTGGAACTGGACGGAGTGTCGGTCGACTACCTGGGTCAGTTGCCTGAG
>CAZUXX010000102.1:2345-9151 GCA_964624215.1 uncultured Planctomycetaceae bacterium | reverse complement strand
CGGTAGTAGCCGCCATAGGTCGACATCAACATGAAATACTCCTGGCCGACTTCGAGTTCATGCCCCTCCAGCGTCTGAGGCTGTGGTGAGTCGATCTGCCCAGTCGGGATGAATTCGTAGTAACCGAAATGGATCGCCGGAACCCCTTCGGGAACGTTCGGCTCCAGCGGAATCGTGTGACGGCCTTCGCTCGAAACCAGCCCCATGTCCCGCAGGGGGACGTCGCCAAAAAACTCGGGGATCGAGCGCGCCTGGTAGCCCGCAGTTCCGCCGATCCACCCGGCGACAATCGGGCGTTGGGGCCAGTAGTCGCGCGGATACAAGTGGCCACTGTCGTCGACGAATCGCTGGAGCCGGTCCGCCTGAGCGGGAGAGGCACGCGGCAGGCGCCGCCGAAGCTCGTCGCGGACAGTCCCCGGGATGTCGAGATCCTCATTGAGAGTGCCGTGCCGCACATCCCGGATCAACTGGTCCCGGAACTCGTCTCCGAGCCGTGCCATCATCAGCAGGGTGCCCGGGTTCATCAGAATGATCAGCGAGATCGGTTCGGTGATGCTCATCCGCAGCACTGTGTAGTAGCGACTCACCGGGTCGGGGATATCGCTGACTGCATTCGGGATGGCATAGAACGGACGCACCATCGGGTTCTGCTGGCGCGCCAGGAGCGCACTCACCATGCTGATCTGCAGTCCACCCGCGGTTCGGCCCATGTCCCATGTCCCGGCCATCTGCAGGATCTTTCCGCCGACATACTCGCGATGGTCGGAGAGCAGCTTGAGCCCCCAGACATCCCATGCGCGGCGATACTCGCGCAACCAGCGGTCAGTGACAGGGTTCAGCTTCGGAGTCCCGCTGCTGCCGGTCGTGATGGTGAACTGCAGCAGTTTCTCTCCGGGAGGGAACAGCGCGTCTGTTTCCCGGCGGGCGACAGCGTCGATGTAGGGAGCGAAGTGCTCATACGTGGCGACCGGGACCCGTTTGCGAAAGTCCTCGATCATGCGGATTTCGTGAAAGCCATGTTCACGCCCAAAGCGAGTGTCGCGACAAGCGGCGACACGATTCAGGATCCAGTCTCTCTGAATGGTGCGGGCGTGTCGCAAGTCGCGCTCGAACTTGCGGTAGCGTCGGGCGTCGAGCGCAATTCCGACGCGGCTGATCGGCTTGAGCAGTCGGTAGAGAACCTCCTGGAAATGCATCACCGTCCTTAGCGCCAGAGAATGGAATGCCGCCCCCGCTCGAGCATGAGCGCCGTCGGACCCGCCGGCTGGAGCAGGAGAAAACTGTCCGCCCGGCGGGGGATGAAGCCAGTCCGCAGCAGCGGGGCGCGGGGGTAATCACCGGTCCGCAGCTTGAGAGCGAGCATCGCTCCGCGGTCCTTCATGTCCCACAGAGCAGCCGCCAGCAGTGCCGATTGATCCGCCGAACGCAACTGGTCGACAACGATCAGGTCGATGACTCCGAGCGGTTCCTCCCCGCGCGCCACGAACGGGAGCAGATGATAGTTCACGAACCCTCGTGGCTGCCCCTGCTCTGCAGCGACCAGCGTTCTGGGGATCGTCCCTTCCAGCTGAAGCCGCAACGATTCGGTGTCCCAGTCGATCCGGAAATCGACAGTTCTCGACTGGACCAAAGACAGACAGCTCGCGAGATCGGCTGACCGGTACGGTCGGATCTCAAGAGTGGTCTGCGGCCGGGGGGGCGGTGGCTGCAACGGTCCCAGCCATCGACTCGTCAGTCGCTCGAGCGGGCTGAGAGTCCAGCGGGCAATTCTCGCCGGATCCAGGGAGCGGATCCAGAAGCCGACCGGGGCATGCAGAGCCGACCGGCGCCCCACCGGAAGCTTGGCCAAAGAATGGGGGGAACCGAAGTAGCGAAAGCTGACCGTGATCGGGCGACGCAACGCAGCCAGTCGCCGCGCACGGGTTTCGAGAAGTCGGGGAACCAGACCCTGGCGTCGGAGATCGGGAGCAACACTCAGCCAACTCGACAGGATGCCACCATCGTGCGTCTCGCGATCGGCGAATTGAAACGGAAGCCCGACGATCGTCGCTGCCAGTCGGGCTCCGTCATATGCGGCCACGAGACACTCGCGGTGCTCGTGCGCAAAGGACAGTTGCCATTCCAGGTATTCCGGAGTCCAGTGAGGAAATGGCATCCGCCCGGCATAGTCACTTCCCCAGCAGTGCAGCAGAAAGCGGCTGAGCTCGGCAGAATCTCCGTCGAACGTGCGTACCTCAATCATGGAGATCTGGCAGGCTATCCGGACGCGAGCTTCTGAACACGGACGAGAGGGGGTCGGCAACCCGGAGGGAGTCAACGGACGGCGATCTGTACTGTCCTTTGTGAGCCGCGAACGCGTAACCCATTGGTCTGCCTGAATGCGAATTCTGCAGACGCTCCCGGCAGAAGTCGCGCCTCGGCGGACGAGTCACAGAAACCGCGAAAGAATATCGGCCAATTCCGAATCGGATAGCGTCCGGGGGTTGCCGTTCATGCTGTTTCCCCGGGAGTCACGAACGAGAGCCGGAAGATGAGATTCGGTGACCCCCAGCTCTCCCAGTCGCCGGGGGATCCCGACGCGACGGCAGAGGTCCCCGATCCCCTCAATGACAGTGTCAGCCGCATCAGCATCGGTGGCACAAGGATCGTCCGAAAACAGAGGGACCAGTGACGCCAACGTGCGCGCGGCGACATCCCGGTTGGCCTGCAGCGCGATCGGCAACATCACCGCACAGGCGAGTCCGTGAGGGACGCGACAGTGAACGCCGAGTGCGGCAGCGACTCCGTGAGCCATCCCCAGACCGGAGTTGCCCAGTGCCACCCCGGACAGGAAAGCGGCGTGGGACATCGCTTCGCGGGCAGCACGATCGTGCGGATCGGCAATGGCTCGGGGGAGAGCCGGAATCGCCCGCTCCAGCCCCTCGCGGCACAGGGCCGCCGTGAAAGCATTGGCACGTCGCGAGATCAGACTCTCCAGCAATTGCGTAATCGCGTCCATCCCGGAGTATGCAGTAACACTCGCCGGACAACTCACTGTCAGTTCCGGATCGATCAACACGGCATCAGGGACCATGTCCTCAGACCGCAAACTTTTCTTGAACGGCGGATCAAACGAGGAAATCACCGCGTTCCGTGTCGCCTCAGTTCCCGTCCCGGCAGTCGTCGGAATCGCCAGCAGTGGCAGCGGCTTGCGGTCGATCGTGTGTCCGCTCCCGACCCCCTCAAGAAAATCGCGAACCGACTCCCCGGGATTGGTCGTCATGGCGGCTACAGCCTTCGCCAGATCAATGACCGATCCTCCTCCGAGTCCAATCAGAAAGTCTTCTGCGCGAATGCCGGTCGCTCGCAGCCTGCTGACTGCCTGATCGACGTTTTCAACAAGCGGTTCACGCGTGACAAAAGCCAGCTCCGCCAATTCGACTCCCGAATCCTCGAGTGACTGCCGAATCGACGCTGCCAGTTGCCGCGTGCGGTCGGACCGGGATCCGCAGACGAGCCAGGCCCGTGTTCCCAGGCGGCGGCCCAGTTTCCCGGCATGGTGCCGGCTTCCCCACCCGAACTGAACGATCGGAGGGAGCGTCAGCCGGTAGTCGGCGAGCGGCGGGCCAGTTAGCGGATGGTGCATGGGGCAGGGGCAGGGGAGTTAACAACCGCAGGTGTTGTAACCGTCACCAGCGGCAAGGTCGGCCACAGACGCGGGAATGCACTGCCGGGAGCCGGTTTTGCATGTCGCTGCGATTCGGCGAGGGTCGAAGATGTCGAGAAGAGTCGTGCGCGCACCGGGCGGGCTGCCTCCTGGTGGGCACAGGTCGTGGTCGTGTGGCCCGTTGACTCACTTGAACTTCGCTTCGTATAAAGGGTTGTTAAGGGTTTTCCGCGGCCGGTTCAACGCTGCGTCCCGACGTCTCGTTCTCCTCCAGACAGTATCCCATGCAGGGTTTCAGCCGCGTCCTGACAGTCCTGATCGCCGTGATCAGCATTGCCTTTATGGGCTTTGCCGGGGTCGCCGCGTTCAGCGGACCGAACTGGGAAGCCGAGCTGAAGGCGTTGAAAGGGTACACCTTCCGCCAGTCACCCGGTGAAAACCCGGTCTGGAGCGCCACGCGAATTCAGGGGGGCGAAGAGCTTTCTCCGACCTCTCCGCTCGCCCCGGCCGTGCTCGTCACGGCCATGGAAGATCGCCAGCGAGTCGCGCAGGAAGAACTGCAGCGACTGCAGTCGGAGGTGATCCCCAATCTGGAGGCGCAGCGGGACTATCTGGAGAAGATGGCCGCCGCCGATCTCCCGGCATTGGAGAGCAAGATCGCACAGGAGCGCGAGCGTCTGACCGGGATCGACAAGCAGGTCGAGGCGACGGCGATGGAGCAGGACGCACTGGCCAAGGAGGTCGCCAAGCTCGAAGACCAGCTCGATTCGCGCCGGGATGACGTCTTCCGCCTGGCACTGCAACACCAGGTACTCGTGGCGGATATCGTCCGGATTCAGCAGAACGTCCAGGTCGTCGATGAACAGATCCGGTTGATCGAAGACGAACTCGACAAGGCATACCGCCGGGAGCAGGTCCTGCGCGAACAGGGAATCGAATAAGACAAGCTGCACCGCGAGAGTTCGCGTCCTCCGCGGTCGATTGAGCGTGATCATAGTGCGGATTCAGCTCGTCACAGGAGCGGTGAGATGTCATTTGTCGGCAAGGTCCTGATCGTCGTCCAGGTCGTCATGAGCATTTGCTTCATGGCGTTTGCCGGGGCCGTGTATGTCACGCAGGAGAACTGGCGTCAGAAACATGACTCAGTTTCGGAGAACCTCGAGCGGCAGCAGAAGACGCTGCAGGACACCGAGGCACAGCTGCAACTGGCCCGCGACGAAGTCGAGCGCGTCACTCGCGAGACGCAGCAGGAGATCAACAAGTGGAAGCTGCAGGCCGAAACGGCATCGACCCAGCTTGCGGCGAAAATTGATGAACTGAATCGCGCGAACACGCTCGCCGAACAGTACCTGGCCAATGCGGATTCGAAGGAGACGGAGGCCGAGAACCGCGTTCAGGAATCGAAGGTGCTGCGCAAGCAGAATGCCGATTTGCAGGCCAAGATCAACGATGTCCAGAACGCCCTCAACACAGCCAAGGATGAGCTGTTCAACTCGCAGACCGCACTGGCCCGTCTGAGGGAGCGGTATGACGAACTGCTCGTCAAGAGCTCGTACCTCGAAAAGGTCGTTCGCAAGTACAATTTCAATACCGATCCGGCGACGGTTGCAGCCATGTCGGATCCGGCGCCTCCGCTGGACGGGTTGGTGAAGGAAGTCCGCGAGGATGCCACGAATCGTACCAAGTACGTTCTGCTCTCGGTCGGAAGCGATGACGGACTCCGGGTCGGTCACGTGATGGACGTATTCCGCCCCGCCACCGAAGACGCCGATACCCTGTATCTGGGGAAGATCCGGATCATTGACGTCGATGCGGACGCGTCGGTCGGTGAGGTCACCCAGCGTGCACGCAACGGAAACATCGAGGTTGGAGACAATGTCACAACAAACCTCTTCTGATCCCCAGCCGGACATTTACGTCGGATTGCTGTTTGTCGCGGTGGCGGCCCTCATCACCGGGTGCATCTTCCTGGCACTCGAGCTGAACGAGTATCAATGGGCCGTCAACGGCTGACGCAGCCGCTGACGTGGTCGTTGATGCGATGAGGGTTCCCGACGGGATCTCGTGGCCTGTCCTTGCGACGAGGGGAATGACGTGCCTCGGGGACTGACGATCCTCCCCGGGATCCGGCATTCAGCGCATCTTCTGCTGGCCGCAGCCCTCTTTGCCGGCTGTGAGGTCGAACCCGCCACAGATCCGTTTCCCGGCGATCGGCAGATTGTCATCACGGACGAAACGATTCGGGATCATCCGCAGCCCGACTACCAGATCGTGGACTGGCACACGGTCGAGGATCTGCCCGGCACGCTGGTCCGGTTCGAGACGGTGTTCTGGGATCCTGACGACACTCACAGCCTGCGTGCGCTGATCCGCCAGTCGGAATCGGTATACGGGAAGAGCGTGCTTGAGATCGGCACCGGGACAGGTCTGCTCTCCCTGTGTGCGCTGCATGCCGGGGCCCTTCATGTCGTGGCGACCGACATCAATCCTGCGGCGGTCCACAATGCGGCGTTCAACGCACAGCGGCTGGGTGTCGAGTCACGTCTGGAGTTGAGGCTCGTCGATCCCGCTTCTCCCGAGGCGTTTTCCGTCATTGGCGAAGACGAGCGGTTCGACCTGATTCTCTCGAATCCGCCCTGGGAAGATGCGCGACCGCAACGTGTCGACGAGTACGCGCTGTTTGATGAATCGTTTGTTCTGTTGCGTTCGCTCGTTTCCGGCCTGCGGGACCATCTGCGACCGGATGGAAAGGCGCTCCTCGCTTACGGGAACGTTACCGCGATCCGCATGCTGCAGAATCTCGCCCGAGAGCATGGCCTGGCCCTGCGCATTCTCGATGAACGCGACCTGGCAGACCTTCCGGAAGTCTTTCTGCCTGGAATGCTGATCGAGCTGTCACTGACCTCGAAAGCGGACCGGTGACCCTCACATCCCTGTACGTGCCCGCGTGCGGAAATCCTGTCCCCGCTCGCGCAGGACGGCATCGTTATTGGATTCCAGCGTGAGCGGACGGAGCTTCCAGCTGAAATCATGACGGTTCGTCAGCTGGAACGGCAGCAAGTTGTCGGAGACCGCATCGAGCGGGGGGATCTGATACCACGGCGGCGCGACCGGCTGGCGGACCGTAAGTGTCTCATACCCCGGCTTTGTCAGACGGATT
>CAZUXX010000102.1:0-2335 GCA_964624215.1 uncultured Planctomycetaceae bacterium | reverse complement strand
AGTAGGTGAAATCCATCGAAGCGGGTGTCACCCCGATCCGTTCGCCGTTCACCTCGACCACAGCTCCCGGCGGGTCGGAGCGGATTGTCAGTCGGCGATGCACACACCCACTCATCACCGCCAGCACCATGGCGATGGCAGCGAGTCGAGCGATGCGCCGGCAAGGCATGAGTCCACGAGTCCCTTCGTCAGACGTCACAGGCTGTTGTTGGCAGCCCGAAGCCGGCGGAGTCTATGAGTTGCCACCGGACAGGCCAAGATCAATCGCCGCGGCCAAGCCTCAATTCGGTCACCGCCGCGGGCTCTGCCGACACCGAAACCACCTTCGACAGGCAACCGGCCCGGTATTCTGAATTGTCGGGAACACCCACGGACTCCACAGATCGCATTCCGTGTGGGTCGGTATTCTGACGACGAGGTCACAATTCGTCTACGTCACAAATCCTCGCTCCCATATGCCTTTGCCATTCAGTATGCTCACGTGAGCACGCGTTGATGCGACACGTGCGTGATAAGAGTGAGGACGAACGCGGGAGCGGACGATGCGACTGACCTGCATGCTGGCGACCGGAATACTGACAACGGCGATGGCTTACGCCGCAGACGGAGGATCGCTGGAGCTTCAGCCGGAGTCGATCGAGCTGATCGGGGCACGGGCGCGTCAACGCCTGGTGCTGACGCATCGTACAGGCGACAAGGTTCGCGACCTCTCCCCATCGCTCGCCGAGGCAGCGGAAGACATTCAGATTTCGGTCGAACCGGCGGGAGTCGTCGAACTCAGGCAGGGAATTCTTGTGCCGCTGAGCGATGGGGAAGCCCTCGTGCGGCTTTCGGTGGGGGAGCAGACGACTACGGCCCGGGTCACCGTTCGGGGAATGCAGGAGGCGCCTCCCCTCAGCTTTGAGGTTGATGTGCTCGGGGCACTCACCAAGGCCGGTTGCAACATGGGAGCGTGTCACGGTTCTCCGACAGGGAAGGGGGGGTTCCGCCTGTCGCTCCGCGGCTACGACCCCGAGTTGGACATCCTCACGCTCAAGTCGGAATTTTCCGGACGCCGCACGAACGTCATTGAGCCCGAGAAATCGCTGCTGCTCAGAAAACCCCTGATGGAGGTCACCCATGGGGGCGGCCAGCGGTTCACGCGGGATGATGCCAGCTATCAGGTCCTGCTGGAGTGGATCGCCCGCGGTATGCCAGTCGACGATTCCACCCCAAGTCTGGAACGAATCGAGGTCATCCCGCGGCAACGCGTCTTTCGTGAAAGCGGTGACCAGCAGCGGTTGATCGTGCAGGGGACCTTCAGCGACGGGTCGGTCCGCGATGTGACCGACCTCACGATGTTCAGTTCCTCCAACGAGTCGGTCGGGACCGTGTCGGAAGACGGGGTGGTTCGCAAGGGAGCCCGCGGGGAGACGGCCATTCTCGCCCGGTATCTCGACAAGATGGACACGGCCCAGATCACCTTTCTGGAAGACGTTCCCGGATTCCGCTGGAACCAGCCGGAACCGACCAATCTGGTCGACCGGCACGTGAACGCCAAACTCCTGCGGTTGCAGATCCTCCCCTCGGATCTGAGCAGCGATTCGGAATTCCTCCGCAGAGTGTATCTCGACGTTGCCGGGCGTGTTCCGACGGTTGATGAGGTGCGCACGTTTCTGGACGAACTGTCGACAGACAAGCGATCCCGTTTGATCGACCAGCTTCTCGACTCATCTGATTATGCCGCCTTCTGGGCACTGAAATGGGCAGACGTGCTGCGGGTCAACAGCGGGTCGCTCAAGCCGGTGGGGGTCGCCAAGTTGAATCGCTGGTTGTACCAGAGTGTGCTGCACGACCAGCCGATGGACGAATTTGCCCATGAGCTGCTCACGTCGACAGGGAGCGTGTTCGAGAATCCCGCCGCGTCGTACTGGCGGATCAGCCGCGACCCGACTGATGCCACCGAGACGACGGCCCAGCTCTTTCTGGGTATCCGGATCCAGTGTGCCAAGTGCCACAATCACCCGTTCGAGCGGTGGACCCAGGACAGCTACTACGGGATCGCTGCCGCCTTCGCCCGTGTCAGCCGCAAGGCCCAGGGGGATGACGAAGTCATTTTCCTGAAACCCTCAGGCGAGGTCACCCAGCCCCGAACCGGGGAGACCATGAAGGTGCATCTTCTTCTCCAGGGAGATGTTGACGTACCCGAGGATCAGGACCGTCGCCAGGTCTTTGCCGAGTGGCTCACACAGCCGGAGAACCCGTTCTTCGCCCGCTCGGTCGTCAATCGTATCTGGGGACATCTGCTGGGACGCGGGATCGTCGACCCGGTCGACGACTTCCGGGACTCGAATCC
>CAZUXX010000101.1:0-9156 GCA_964624215.1 uncultured Planctomycetaceae bacterium | reverse complement strand
AGGCTGGTCCCGGCGGAGCCGCCGCCCGCCTCGCAGGACCTGCTCCGCGAGGCCTACCTCGATCCGACAAAGATCCGCGAACTTGCGCTCGATGTCCGCGCCCATGACCATCTGCACCCGGTCAACAAGCGGACAAACTACCTGTTCGGCGAATGGGATCCCGAAACGATCGATCTCAATGGCGACTATCGCCGGTTCGTCCTCCGCAAGGTCGTCCTCGACGCCATGCTCGAATGGGTCAACGAGCCCGGGCAAAAGACCCGCACCGAAGAACGCCTCTTCGACGCCGCTGCCGCTTTGTGCGGCACCATGCTCATGGCCTCCTCGGTCAGTGGTTCCGGACCCGATACACACGACTCGACCGTCTCCCTCACCACACTGCTCCCCGTCATCGCCCGGCGCAGGGACGAGTTCTACGCGCGGCTCACCGCGCAGGCCACCGGCGCCCGAAAGAAGCGGCTCACCACCATCGAGCGCACCACCCGCCAGCCGTTTGGCCATGTCCGCCAGCATCTGAATATGTACCTCGCCGGTTACGGAGCCCGGCAAATCCAGTACCGGGAACTCGCGCTCCTCTTCGCCCGCATGGGGCTCCTCACGGCTGCCCGCGAGTTCGCCGCAACCATTCCCGCCGTCTCCCTGCGGATCGAATGCGAAATGCTCTGCGAAATCAGTGCTGCTCGCAGCGATCTCCGCCGCGGAGACGTCCGGTCTGCCGTCGAGCGCCTGGCTCCCATCGAAGACCTGCTGACCCGCGGGATCCAGTGCGGCGCTCTCGTCGATCCGTGGAACATCCTCGGTTTTGCCGGACAATATCCCCTCTTTGCCACCCGCGAAGACGCCATCCCCGACAACCGGGTCGAGTCTCTGCTCGAACTGATGGCGGAGATCTTCAACCTCTCCTCAGAGCTGATGGTCGAGGCCGCGGCCCGGGGCGACAATCACCTGGTCCGCCAGGTCTCCGATCGCTTCGAAAAGTGCGCCGACTGGTGGGACCAGTTCGCAAGTTCCGCCATCGAGGATCTTCCCGAGGTCAAGGGACGCGAGGCCTGGGAGTCTGCGTGCCACGTCGCCTCGATTCTCCGCGAATGGCGGTCGGCCGGCGAAGCGGCCGGTGACATCTCCTTCTGGAAGCAGCACGTCGAACGCTTCAAATCCGCCCATGCCTACGGGCCCGTCGTCTCGACGCTCCTCGACAAAGGGGACCAGGTCGCTTCCTTCGCGCTCATGATGCAGTGGCTCAGCCAGCTCGAAGATCTCGGCTGCGAAGGTCCCCAGCACTCGCTGCTGGGCCTGCTCATCCGCTGGATGAAGCTCGTGACCGACCCCTCCTCACACTGCCCTCACGGCGAGAAGCCCGACCTCGCCGTCACACTGCAAAGACTCTTCGCCTACATGGAGGCCAATGCGGACGAGGCCTGGTCGGTCCCCACGCTCGCCGGAACCCTGCTCAGCGACAACAACGGAGGGAAGTCTCCCGACTGGATGAACGACGACCCTGTCGAAACCGACAGTGACCCCGACTCCGATCTCTTCGAAGCCGCGTGGGAGCACGTCACGTTCAAAGGCTCTACCGAAGACGGCAACTGGGGAGACACCCTCGACGACTCACACGGCATCGAGTCCGGTGAGTTCGAACAGATCAACCGCCGGCTCGATCCCCGTCTGAAGTTCCTCAATGCCGTCGGGCAGATGTGGCAACTGGCGGCCGTCGCCCTCGCTTCCCGCCCAAGGCAGACGACCGGACAGCACCATCCCGAATCGAGTCTCCACGACAGCATCAACTCGTGGCGCAAACAGTGCCGCTCCTGGGAAGCCTCGCTCCTGCAGCTGATGGATTCCGTCTGGGAACACGATGTCGAGTCCCCCAGCGGCAATCACAACGAAAACGTCGAGTTCGATCTGCAGCTGCAGGTCAAGTACTACCTGCTCAACCAGATCGTCGTCGCTCTGCTGAGCCTCAAAAACGCCGAACGGATGCTCGCCGCCTGCGTGCCGCCCGAAAAACCCGCCGGCCCCAGCGATGAACTCGAAGCCCTCCTCTCGGGCATCTACGGGGCGGTCGTTCGCCGCGACAGCGACGAAGTCGCTCGCCGGCTCCCGCAGTTGCTCAAGCAGATGCAGAAGCATCCGCTGCTCTACGTCCCCTTCGACCATGGCGGCGAGCCCGATCAGATCCTCCGCGCCCAGACGATGCAGTCCGTTGCGCGGTTCCTGCTGCACGAACTCCCCCGGCTGGGCTTGCTGCGGCAAACCTGGCACGTGCTCAACACCGTCTTCAAAATGGAGCGCAAATGGCGTCCCGAAGGACAGGCGATCACCGAGTTCGACCGCCTCTTCGACGTCGCCATCCGCAGTTCCTTTGAGGTCCTCCTGCAGTCGGCCGCTCAGTGGTCTGATGCAGCCAGTGCTCCCGACGACCTCCTCAACGCACTCTACGAACTCATCGAGCCGTACCAGCACCTGTGGCTCAAGCACAGCCGGACAATGCGGCTTTCCTCCGTCGACGGCGTGCGGATGGAGGAAGACTGGGAGCAGTTGTACGATTTCATCCGCGACTACGGGGCGCACCTGTTCCACGCCAGCCAGCTGACTCTCGGTCACGTCCGCGCCATCCTTCATCACGGCGTCGACTGGTACCTCGATGTCCTCCGCAGCGAGGAGGACCCGCTCCATCCGCACCCGCTCCTCGAAGCCATCGATTCGGGAAAAATCTCGCCCGAAGACGCCGAATGGTGTCTCGAAACCCTCTACTCCATCGTCGTCGACAAGTTCGATCGCTTCCTCGAATACAACACAACCACCACGCAGTCCGACTACGGGGAGATGTTCTACACCCTGCTGGACTTCCTGCGGGTCGAGGCCCGCTACGACCGCGAAGCCTGGACGTTGACCCCCCTGGTCACCGTGCATGACGTCCTCGCCCGGCACCAGCAGACTGACTCGGCCGAAATGTGGGCCGACATGTTCGAAGCCCAGACCTCCGATCTTGCTGAAAGGCATCTCCGCGATCTGCGCGCGCTCGAACTCCAGCACGGCATGCGGCTCCCCGCAATCTCGGACCACCTGAACCAGCGACTCCACAAGGTGCTCGACGTCAACGAGATGACGGCACTCGTCTCTCGCGCAATCGACGGGGTCCGCTCACCGGAGGGCGAACAGAACGAGGCTGCACAGCAGCTTTTGGCACGCGTGCGGCGTCATCTCGAG
The DNA here is from genome assembly GCA_964624215.1 of uncultured Planctomycetaceae bacterium. Lineage (GTDB taxonomy): Bacteria > Planctomycetota > Planctomycetia > Planctomycetales > Planctomycetaceae > CAZUXX01. The sequence goes on along the minus strand of CAZUXX010000101.1, from coordinate 5,946 downwards.
GACTCCTGGGGCTCCGGCATCGACATCCCCGCCTGGATTCGTGCGCTCGATCGCGAGGCAGCCGAAACGCTCATGTTCGACGAAGGGGGCCGACCCGGCGCCGAGGCCGAATTCGAACTCCCCATGATCACCATGACCAGCCGCGAGTTCCGGCAGCAGATCATCACCTGGAGAAACTCCCTCACCGGCCCGGCCCCGCGCCGCCCAGGACGCAAGGACGCCCCGGCACAAAAGCCGCCCGGCAAACGCCGCGGGCCCAAGAACCCGTAATCAGTCCGGCGCCGTCACCGGCGCTCTCAACCGGGCACCACTCCGATGCTCCGAAACCTCGCGCTTCTGTTCGCCGTCCTTCTCCTCACCCCTCAGGCCGCATCCGCCCAGTCGCGAACCATCGCACGCTGCGGCCAGGGATGGCTCGAAGAAATCGACGGCTACCCCGTCCTGCATCTCAAGGGGTCACCCCGCGAGATCGGCTGGCAGCACGGCACCCTCATGAAGGAGCGCGTGCGCCAGAACCTCAAAAACATTCTGGACCTCGACGATCAGCACAACATCGATCTCTGGCCGGTCAAAGTCCGACCCTCCCATATCATCCGCACGATCGTCGACATCCAGCGGCCGCATGTCCCCGAAAAGTATTTCGAAGAGCTCGAGGCCTTGGCCGAGGCTGCCGAGATGCCCCTCGACGATGTCCGCATCGCCAACTTCTTGCCCGAGCTCTTTCACTGCAGCGGGTTCGCCATCATGAACTCCGCGACCCGCGACGGCACCTTGTACCACGGCCGTGTCCTCGACTACGCCATCGACTGGGGCCTGCAGGACCACGCCGTCATCATGGTCGTCGAGCCCGACGGAGAAATCCCCTTCGTCAACGTCACCTACGCCGGATTCATCGGCTGTGTCACCGGCATGAATGCCCGCCACGTCTCCATCGGAGAAATGGGAGGCGGAGGACTCGGCAAGTGGGATGGCATGCCCATGGCACTGCTCGTCCGCGAAGCCCTCCAGCGGGGCCAGACCCTCGACGAGGTTCTCGAAATCTTCCGAAACACCCCCCGGACGTGTCAGTACTTCTATGTCGTCGCCGACGCAAAAACCAACTCCGCCGTCGGGATGGAAGCCTCGCACGACGTGATGGAAATCGTCCGGCCCGGAGAAACGCACGAACTCCTGCCGCATGCGGTCAGGGACTGTGCACTCCTGTCGTCCGGAGGACGCTACGAAGAACTCGTCCGCCGTATTCGCAGCGGGCACGGGACCTTCACCGCCGAATCGGCACTGCGGCTGATGGATCGTGGTGTCGCGATGAAGTCGAATCTCCACAATGTCCTGTTCGAGCCCGGGAGCACGAAGTTCTGGGTCGCCAACGCCTCCAGCGACGGGCAGCCTGCCGCCGATCAACCCTACGCCCAATTCCAGTTGAGCCGCCTGCTTCAGTCACAACCCGCTCCGGACGCCCCGGAAATGCCCACCCTCTCCGTCGCAGCCAGCGACTCGCCTTCGGGGAACCCTGCGGCGCAAACGCCGGCGCCGGTCCTCGCCCCATGAACATGCCGGATAACACCCCCGAGACTCCCGACCTCCGCCAGAGTTCGTCCGAGACTCAACCCACCGGAAAAACGCCCGACAATGTGCTCTTCCGGGTGGTCATCGTCCTCGGCGGGGCGTTCGCCTTCACAGCGATGGTTCTGTTTGCCGCCACGCTCGGCAACCCCGACGCACCGATCAACGCGATCATCGATCGCTACGGGCTCTGGGCCCTCGGCATCCTGGCAGCGCTGCTGATCCCGACCGCCTTGCTCGCCATGGCGATCGATCGGCGCCAGACTCTCGCTCACCGTCGGCAAAATCCGGGCGACACCCCGCCAGCCGGCTGAACTCTCACCCCCCGCCGCTGCGGCAACAACGATCGATACAGATCGCCACTTTCCGCCATCCCCGGCCGCTTGATACGTCTCCTGTTGCCGGTATACTTTGTCGCTTCCAGCCGGGGACTCGCAGTCACCGGACTGTCCACACTTGCCCAAGTGGCGGAATTGGCAGACGCGCTAGGTTGAGGGCCTAGTGGGGTTAATACCCCGTGGAGGTTCGAGTCCTCTCTTGGGCACTGGCTTCTGTTCTGGTCGGCACTCCTCAAGCCGCCTTCGGCCGCACGCTCACATCACTGTGGCGTTGACCCTTCGCTGGCCAGCCGCTTCAAACCAGCCAGAAACCGCTCGAACGCTCGCGCCCGGTGGCTGAGCTGCTGTTTAACCAGCGGACTCAACTCACCAAACGTTCGGTGATACTCGCGGATCTCGAAGTACGGATCGTAGCCAAACCCGTTTGACCCACGCGGCTCGCGGGTAATCCGCCCGCGGCACGTCCCCTCCGCCCGCAGTACAATCGTCCCCTCCGGGTTCGACAGGGCGATGTGGCAGGCATAACCGGCCCCCCGGTCCTCCTCCGGAACATCCCTGAGCTTCTCGATCAACAGCGCATTGTTCCGCTCGTCGGTTGCGTCTTCTCCGCTGAACCGGGCCGAGTACACCCCCGGGGCGCCTCCCAGGGCATCCACCTCGAGCCCGCTGTCCTCACCAATCGCCCATTCGCCTGTGAACCGCGCCGTTGCGGACGCCTTGATGGCAGCGTTCTCCGCAAACGTCTCTCCGTCTTCGACAACCTCCGGCATCCCGGGGAACTCCGCCACCGATACCAGCTCAAACCCGTGCGGTTCGAGAAGCCGGCGGATCTCTTCGCACTTCTTCTTGTTGCGACTGGCCAGCACCAGCCGGCGGGGAACCGCACGACCTGAGTCCCCGTTCTTGAGAGCATCTGACATGACACGTGCCGATCGGCAATCAGGACAATGAACCGCCGGTTCCCGGGCGAATTTCCGAAAGCGTGCCGGGCTCCGTTTCGAATCTCTGCGCCCGAATCACATCGAATGCAGCCGCCCGAAGCAAGCGGTGCATCACGGCGATCCCCGGCATCCCGCCACCCTGACCGTTCCCGGTCCGCTCCGGCGCCGCCTGCAAGACCACCGCATCTCTCAGAGATCGGTGATTCTTGATCCTTCACATTCGCCGCCGCCACCTTCTGTTGGGGATGCAACGGCCGGGCAAGGCTCCTAACATGCCGCCTCGTAGCATCGAGACCTGTTTCGCGGTAAGAACCATGTCGACTCTCAGCGGCAATCTGCTTGTAGCCCAGTCCGGCGGACCGACCTCCGTCATCAATTCCAGCCTCGCCGGCGTCGTCAACGAGGCACTCCGCCACGAGTGCATCAACAATGTGTATGGCGGGCTGAACGGAATCTACGGCATCCTCCGCGAGGAACTCGTCGACCTCCGCAAGGAACACCCCGACGACATCTGGGGACTCAAGCACACCCCCGCTGCGGCCCTGGGCACCTGCCGCTACAAGATCGACTTCAAGAAACCCGGCGCCGCCGAGAAGGACATGAATCGCCTGTTCGATGTCCTCAAGGCCCACGACATCCGCTACTTCTTCTACGCCGGAGGGAACGACTCGCAGGATACCTCTCACAAAATCCATCTCGAAGCCGAGAAGCGCGGCTGGGAGATGCGGGTCATCGGCGTCCCCAAGACGATCGATAACGACCTGCCTCACACCGATCACTGCCCCGGATACGGCAGCGTCGTGAAGTACGTCTGTGCGACCACGATCGAAGTCGGACTCGATGTCGGCTCAATGGCCACCGATGATGGTTCGTGCTGCATCATCGAAGTCATGGGACGCTCTGCCGGATGGATCGCCGCCGGCTCGGTCCTCGCCAAGACCGGCAACCCCGACCGCCCCCCGCACATCGTCCTCCTCCCCGAGATTCCCCTCGACGAGGAGAAGTTCCTCGAACGCGTCCGCGACACCGTCAAGCGGTTGCATTACTGCATCGTCGTCGTCGGTGAAGGTCTCAAAAACCAGCAGGGAGAAGAAATCGGAGCCGATACCACCCAGCTCGACAACTTCGGACATCCGCTCCTCTCCGGCGCTGCCGAAGAGCTTCGCAAAATCGTCCAGCACAAGCTCAACCTCAAGACCCGCACCATCAAGCTCGGCTACGCCCAGCGGGCCGCCGCCCATTTCGCCAGTGCCGTCGATGTCGACGAGGCCAACGCCTGCGGTGCAGCTGCCGTCTCTGCTGCCGTCAATGGCATGAGCGGCTACATGGTCAAGCTCGTCCGGCAGCAGAACCATCCCTACACCTGGACGACCGATCTGCACCCGCTCGAAGAGGTCGCCAATGTCGAGCACTTCCTCCCGCTCGAATGGATTGAAGACGATGGCATGATGCCCAACGAACACTTCGTCGAGTACGTCGCCCCGCTGATCGGTGGTGACATCAACGTGCCGCTCGAAAACGGACTGCCCAAGTACGTCATCCTGCAGAAGCATCGCGTCCCCAAGAAGCTTCCGCCCCTGTAACGACCACCGCAGGCAGGTCCGATCAATCGCAGAATGGCTCGTGCCCCCTGGCGACCGGCGGCTCAGCCGCTGATCGATGACGATCCGGACCACTCCGCCTGCAGCGTGGCCGGCGCCCGTCTCGGCAGGGCAGGCCAGGCAGTCGTGCCCGTTTGCGACAAACCTCGAAGATCCCGGCGATGCGGCGGAATGTAGTCCTCGCTCGCCGGATCACCGAACCGGCTGCGGCGGCCCCACAGCTGGGCCAGTTCATCCTCGTACAGCAGCGTCCAGTCGCGATCCTGGGCAGCCATCACGCGCACGGCATTCTTCTCGTCCCGGGCGATGAGCACGAAATCCGGCGACTGGAATTCGAGTGCAAACGTCTCGTTAAACGGGGGTGAGTCGGGACTGCGATACCGCGGGACCTCGCCCGGTCGACCCAGATTGAAATCGAGGTACAGGTCCAGCAACTCACGCGGGTAACACGTCCGGAACCGGCCGTCGACCGCGACCCGCGAGGGCTGCCCCGGCTGCTCCGCAAAACACATGATCGCGTACTGGGCCCAGTTGAAGTCGACCAGAAACTTCCCCTCCAGACGCTGATCGGCCACGTACTGCATCGCCGACACCGGGTACCAGTCGTGCCGGACAGGCAGCGACTCGCACCGGGGCAGCGTCGCCACCACGACCCAGCCGACCCACACCATCAGCACCCCCGCCAGACCCGGCGAGACCGCGACAGGTCGGACGAAGTCCCGCAGTGCCGGCACATCGAGCTTCGCTCCGGAGAGGATCCGACGGGCCACCGCCTGCAGCGACACCGGGATCCAGCACCCACACAGAATCGCGTAAAACACGATATGACGGCAGTGCGACAGCCCCTGCCACAAGGTCAGCCCCAGGAGCACGCACCGCGGCCAGTCCCGTCTGAGTCGAGGATCGAACAGGGCAATCGCCGTCGATCCCATCAGCACCCAGACCGTGCCCGAAGCACCCGGATCGAGCAGATCCAGCGGACGCCAGTCCGAAATCTCCGGGCGGGGCGTGCCCACCGACATCCACATCCACGCGTGCAGCCCCAGACCGTACGGGTTCAGTACCGTCGACACAACCAGGGACGCTCCCACGGCAGCAAGGATCCCGATCGGTTTGAGTCCGTGACGCCGCCAGGACCAGGCTGCCTGCACGATCCGCATCGCCAGCAGCGTCCCCAGCAAGGCCACGCCGGCGGCGAAGCCACCGTGGCTGTTGGTCCAGAACACCATCACCGGGATCAGCGCCCACAGCCAGTGCAGCCTCGAAATGATCTGCGGAGCCGGAAGGGGCTCCTCCAGCGCGGCCTGCCAGCCGTGAAAGGCGTAGCTGACAATCGCCACGCTCACACCGAAGCAGACATACGTGAACAGGTGAGGCCGGAAATGCCAATGGAACTCGCACGCATCCGCGGCAACCACGACCATCAACCCTGTCAGCAGCCAGCCGGCTCCCCCTTGCCGGGCAGTCCAGATCATGCAGCCCACCAATAGAAGGCCCATCGCC
>CAZUXX010000100.1:0-9157 GCA_964624215.1 uncultured Planctomycetaceae bacterium | reverse complement strand
TTGTTCGCCTTCATCAGAACATCCTTCTCCAGGCAGATGTTCTTCCGCCACAGATCGAACAGGGCATCGTCCAGCAGTTGCATGCCGTACTTCCGCCCCGTCTGAATCGCCGAGTTGATGCGGTACGTCTTCGCCTCGCGAATCAGGTTGGCGATGGCCGACGTCACCACCAGCATCTCGTAGGCAGCCACCAGTCCCTTCGGCTGCCGCGGCAGCAGAGCCTGGCTGAGCACACCGATGATCGCTACCGAGAGCTGTGTCCGGATCTGTTCCTGCTGGTTGGTCGGGAACACATCGATAATTCGGTCGACCGTCCCCTGGGCCCCGGTCGTGTGCAGCGTCCCGAACACCACGTGCCCCGTCTCGGCCGCGGTGATCGCCGACGAAATCGTTTCCAGGTCGCGCATTTCCCCCACAAGAATCACGTCGGGATCCATCCGCAGAGCACGGCGGAGTGCCTCGGGAAAGTCGGGAACATCCACGCCGATTTCCCGCTGGTTGATCGTCGATTTCTTGTGCTGGTGGTAGTACTCGATGGGATCCTCCAGCGTGATGATGTGGTGGTCCATCGTGTCGTTCATGTAGTTAATCATGCTCGCCAGCGATGTCGTCTTGCCGCTCCCGGTCGGGCCTGTCACCAGGAACAGGCCTCGGGGACGCTCCAGCAGTTCGGCAATCACCGGCGGCAGACCCAGCTGTTCGAACGTCAGAAACTCGTTCGGAATCCGCCGCAACACCAGACCGATGTTCCCGCGCTGCTTGAACACCGCAACGCGAAACCGGGCCTTGTCTCCGAACGCGAAACCGAAGTCCGTCCCTCCACGCTCCTGAAGCTCCTGCTGGTTCCGCTCCGGCGTGATGCTCTTCATCAACGCAACCGTGTCGTCCGGCTCCAGAGACTTCGTCTCCAGCTTCACCATCCGCCCACCCACACGCACCACCGGAGGCTGTCCCGTCGTGATGTGCAGGTCACTGACCTTCTCACGGACAACGGTCTCCAGCAGTTTGTCAATCTGCACTGTGGCCATTCAGCACCCTTGCACCCAACGCCGGCCAGAGCCGGGAACAACATGCGACCAGGAACAAACGCTCCCCCGTCGGCAGCACAGCAGACCGAAGAGCAATCGGGAGGAAGCCGGAATCACCGCTCCCCCTTCCAAGACAGGAAATATCGAAATTGACCGAAAGGTCCGGGGAAGTATTGGAGGAATCGCCCCCTGAAGCGAATCCGCGGCCGTTAAACGTGACCCTGCACACCTCGGCCCACCAGGAACCCGGTGACGAACCTCCTCGCCGGATGGACCTCGCAAGCCCGCTCTGGCACCACCCGGGACGCCACGAAAACCGAGATGAATGTGGACTGCTTCGAAATCACATTGAGTGCGATCGCGGGGTCGGGAAACAAAATGAGACAGGGCCGGATCGAATGCCGGCCGCTCTGCCCGCCTCATGCGCTGCATTCCCGAGACAGTCACCACGGCCCCATCAATGAGATCCCGTACCCAGCTTGTAGGCCTCTGACAGGGTTGTGATTCCCTCAAGTGCCTTGTCCACCGCATCTTCCACGAGCGTCTTCATTCCAAAGAGGCGGGCCTGTCGGCGAATATTCTGAGCCGGCTCGCTCCGGAAGGTCATCTCCCGCAACGTCGAATTCATCATCATCAATTCGAACACAGCTTTGCGGCCCCGATACCCCGTGTGCTGGCAGTTCTTGCACCCCTGCCCCCGCCGGAAGTTCGCGTTTTCCGCCCTCTCCAGCGACACTTCTAACGCCTCCAGTTCAGACGGTTCGGGCCGGTAGGGAGCTCCGCATTTCGAGCAAACTACCCGCACCAGACGCTGGGCCATCACCGCCATCAGGCTCGATGCGACAAGAAACGGCTGAACTCCCATGTCGATCAGACGTGTAATAGAAGCGGGCGCATCGTTCGTATGCAGAGTACTGAAAACCAAGTGTCCAGTCAAAGATGCCTGAATTGCCATCTCCGCGGTCTCCGTATCGCGGATTTCTCCCACCAGGATCACATTCGGAGCCTGTCGCAACATCGCCCGGATGATCCGCGAAAAGTCCAGACCGATCTGGTGCTTCACCTCGACCTGGTTGATCCCCGGCAGGTAGTACTCGACCGGGTCCTCAGCCGTGATGATTTTCCGGTCGGGGCGGTTCAGCTCTCCCAGGGCGGAATAGAGTGTCGTCGTTTTGCCACTCCCCGTCGGACCGGTCACCAGAAAGATCCCGTTCGGCCGCCGGATGATCTGCTGGAAACGGCGATAATTCTCCTCGCTGAACCCGAGATTCCGGATCCCGATCTTGATGTTGTCGCGGTCCAGCACACGCAACACGACCGCTTGCCCATGGTTCGTCGGGAGAATACTGACGCGCAGGTCGAAGTCCCGCCCACCGACGCGGGTCTTGATTCGACCGTCCTGCGGACGCCGTTTCTCGGCGATATCGATCCGCCCCATCACTTTCAGGCGAGAGACGAGCGCCGCCAGCAGTCGACGTGGCGGGCTGTCCCGCTCGATCAGGGCCCCGTCGATCCGATAGCGGATCCGCACCCGGTCTTCGAACGGCTCGATGTGAATGTCGCTGGCCCGCATGTTCACCGCTTCGGTGATGATCAGGTTGCACAGCTTCACAATCGGAGAACTGCCTTCATCCTCCGCCGCAGATTCGGCTTCCGTCAGTTCTGTCTCGGTAAAGTCGATCGCCGTTTCGGTGAACTCCATCATCATCGAGTCGACCGACTCCGTCTCGGCCTGCCCGTAGTGCCGGTTGACGGCCGACAGGATCGACTCCTTGCTCGCCGCCGCCATTTCGACGTCCCGGTTGAGGATAAATCGCAGCTTGTCCAGAACCTCCAGATTCATGGGGTCCGTCGATGCCACCATCAGCCGGTCATTGTTCAGCGACACCGGCATCACGAGGTTTTCGCGGGCAACGGATTCCGGGACCAGTTCAACCACGGCCGACGGGATCTCCATGTGCTCGAGGTCGACGAACCCGAAGCCGTAAAAGTCAGCCCGGGCCTTGGCGAGCGGAGCGTCTTCGGCGTACCCGAGGTGGACAAGCGCCTCCTCGACGCTCATCCCCTTGCTGCGGGCAACCGCTTCGGCTTCTTCGAGCTGGTCGGCGCTGATGATGCCGTCCTCGACAAGTTTGCTGAGCCAGTCGCGAGCCATACGAGGAGTCTCTTCTGTTCTCGTTTCCGATGGAATTGAAGTCGCCAGACTCGGCGGGATTGCGGCGAACGCCTTTCCATGATTCAGCTTAGCGGGTCAATACGCGGGAAACGAGTCCGCCGCGCGGCCACCCCTGTCCGAAGTGGCTCGCGGTGCCAGCGTTGCCCCGGTCCGTCACCCTCACCAGCGCACGAAAAAAGGCGGCACCCTGTCATTCGACAGGGATGTCGCCTTCACACGTCAACAGCACCGGGGGAAATCAGACAATCGCGGCACCCAGCTGACCCTTGGCAGTCGTGCGGAACGCACCGCTCTTCTTCACCTTGTGGACGCTCCGGCTGATGTTCACCAGAACGGGGGACGTCAGCTGGATGGTCAGGTTGATCACCGGATCGTTCTTGTACCGCTGATTCTTCTGCGACAGGTTGACCCCGGTGCCATTGGCCTTGGCGGAGAACTTCCCGTTACGGGTGTTCACGACCAGCTTCACGTTGGCGTCGGCCAGGCCCGTCAGCACGTTCAGGTTGCCCTGGGCATCAACACCCGGGACAACACCCGGAACAAACACGTCGACCCGCTCCCGCGCTGCAAAGGCTCCCGCCGGAACCGCCATCAGGGCCGCACACAGCAACGCAATACCCTTTGAACTCCGCATTACACTGGTCCTCAAGTGGCCAATCGAGTTGTGAACATCCTGCTCAGTCTGCTCCATTGAGTACCACAATACTGCGATCCCCGGACCCCTGCAGAGAAGCAACTGCCCAAAAATTTGCACGACCGGGAAAGTCACCGAAACCGCCGTGGCACAACTGCGATATTCTGCATATTCGTGCTCCACCCGACCCGGGCAGAGTGAATCACACCGCTGTCCCCGCCGGCGACAGGGTCAGTTCCGCGGCGAGTTGTCGCTGGACGGCCCTCAATCGGGCCGTCAGTTCCGATTGCGGGAGAGTCATGCCGGCATCCGCAAGGCGATAACCGATGTCCACAAGTTCGGCCGGCGGAATATCCTCCGGCGGTCGCGCGATGATCACCGCAGGACCGTCCGCTTCAACCCGGTGAGCGAATCCCGCCTTCACCAGCTCGTCGAAGACCGCATGCACCACGCGCTCGGTCAGATGAGTCTTCTCGGCCACAGTTCGAACAGTGGTCGCCTGCCCGCTGCGGAAGTTGGCCGCGATCAGCTCAGCGACCGTCACCACCGCCAGCGGATCAATCGCCCCCGCCACCGGCCTGCGTTCTTCGACCTCCTTGAGCTGCCGACCGGCCAGAAACTGCAGGATCGCACTCACCTCAAGCCCGAACAGAAGCGCTAGCCACATCAGGTACACCCAGAACATGAACAGCGGAATCAGTCCCAGGGATCCGTACAGCTGACTGATCGTGAACGCATTCTGCAGGTACGCCCCCAGAGTCTGCCGGCCGACCGCAAACAGCAGCACAAACACAAACGCCCCCGCCGCTGCCGGCTTTGCCGAGACGGTCGTGTTCGGCACCAGCATGTAGACCCCCAACATCAGCATCCACACGATCGAACTCGTCCAGAGAAGTTCGATGACCACCAGCAGCCACTTCGGCAGCCCCGTGGCAAACGCCCAGTGATCAATGTACGAGTGCAGATAGGCGACCAGCACAATGGCCAGGGGGCTTACCGTCAGCAGAAACCAGTACAGCGGGATGCGTCGGGACCACGGCCGCCCCTCGGGGGCCCGGTAGATCCGGTTAAAGCATTCCTCGATGGTCACCAGCAGACTGATCGCGGAGTACACGATGATCAGCACCCCGATCCAGCCCACAGCGGTGAGATTCACACTCGCCGCCTGGCCGATCAGACCATCGATCCACTGCCGCAAACTGACCGACTCGGGGCTCGTTTCCCCCGCTGTCGCCGGCACAATCTTGATGCTCGCTAGCCCCGAGGCCTGCAGCAGCCGATCCGCCCCGCCGACGAACTCATCCACTCCGATAATCGCCCGGACGAGAATGGTCGCGACGACCAGCACCGGAATGAGGCCGAACAACGCCCGGAATGACAGGGCAGCCGCCATCTGCGGGGCCTGGTCCTGCTTCAGTTGCCGGGCTCCATGCCGGCCCAGGTCATAGCAGAACTTCGCCGCCCGCTGCCAGCGGGTCAGTTCACTCATCGGCTGGTGAATGACCCGGTTCACCCACTTGAGGACAGCTTTGACGGAATCTTGCCACATCGGATGGTGCTTGATGAAGAGCTGGCGGACCGACACGCCCGGCAACAGGACGCAGCCCCATTATGCGACCACGACCGCGAAGCGACAGGCTCCACACAAGTCCCCTCACGCGCCCGCACACCGCCAGCAAATTGGCGCACCCCGCGCACTTCGTCTGTCGGCCACTGCCTGCGAGAAGCACAGGCCTCACTTCAGCGGGCGAAACGAAACCCCGGGAGAGCATCGAGTGTCCTCGAAGCTGCTACTCGAGTTCTTCCAGCCACAACCGAATTTCGTTCTCGTATTCGCTGGCCAGATTCGAGCGGATGAGCTGGCGATGGATTTCCGCTGCACCATGCTCATGCAAGTCGGCGGTTTCAGCCGTGTCGAACCGCTCCGCCGGGTCTGGCGCAATCAGCCCCCGCACTAATCGCACAAGCGTCCAGTTCGAAGCCACATCCGGCGGAAGGAAATCTTCGAGATGGCGGGCCAGACGCCGCTTTGCCGCAATCAGGTCGGCAGCCGTGTCCGCCTCCTGGAACGGGTACGTCCCGGAAACCGCTTCGTAGAACACGTAGCCCAGACTGGCCAGATCCGACGCGGGAGTCGGATGTTCTCCCTGCAGGAGTTCGATCGCCGCATACCGCGGAGTCCACGATGGCCGTAACGGAAACTCATCGCGCAGGAAGGCCGACCCGAAGTCGACCAGCTTGCAGTTCCCGGTTCGCTTGACCATCACGTTCGATGGCTTGATGTCGCCATGGACCAGGCCGACACGATGAATCGCCGCCAGTCCGGCCAGACATTCCCGCAGAATAGCTGTTGCCACGCCCGGCTTGATCCGCAGTTGGGACTCCGTTCGCGTCGCGATGACGTCGTTGACGTAGCCGAACCGGTCCGGATGCACCCGCTCCTGAAAGCGTTCGAGAGTCGACGGCGTGAGCAGAAATCGAAGGTCAAATCCGTCGATCCACTCCATCGTCAGTGCCGAGACCCCATCCAGGTCCAGAAGGTTGTGCACATCGACAATGTGATCCTGCTGGGTTCGGCTCAGCACCACCGCGACACGGGCCAGCCGCGCCATCTCCGAGAGATAACTCGCGGCACTCCCGTACCCAGTTGTCCGGAAAAACTTCACCGCAATGCGGAACCTCGCTCCGAACGCTCCGCAGCGATCGCACAGGAAAACGTCCCCCTGCCCACCCGATCCCAGCTTCCGGATGATTCGATACGAACTCTCCGTCTCGAACTCCGTGCACGAGGTCAACTCCCGGTACCGCTGCGCAAGCACACGCGTCCGCTCGTCGACCGCCGGATAATCGAGGTAATCGAACTGGGGTGTCCGCTCGGGGACTGTCGGATCCAGTCCTCCTTGCGGAATACTCTGCTCACTCATGTCTCGTCCATGACCAGACCCCCCGGGCGGGTGACTCCTCGTCGCGCTGGATCGCGGAGATCTGGAAGACAGGCGGGGACGGATTCCGGCCATCGACATGCCGGCGGCCGGAATAATACCGATTCCGTCTCTTGGCCGTAGTGAACAGACACGCTTCCGGGAAACGGCTCAGACGAGCCAGACGTTCCCGCATCCGTTGCAGGAGAAGCCGGCCAGTTCCCGCGTTCGCGGAATCACCGCTCCGTTCCGGTTCAGCGACGGCAAACCGCTCTCCACCGGAGCAATATTCCCGCATCCACAGTGGGGGCACGTGCGATGCTCATGTTCGAGGCGTGCCCGTGTCGTAATCCCCATCACGCGATCGGATTTCATCTTCGCAGCGAACTGTGCAAAGGAGAGGATTCGGGGCTCCGCATCGTTCCCGGCAGGACGGAAGATGGCAAGCTGGCTCATCCGTGAGCTCCTTCTAAAAGACGGGGATATCCTTTCCCGAATCGGTTCAGCAACCGATCCACGCAGGGGAGTATGCGCACGGGACACTCAGAATTTCAAGCAGATTCCACCGGTCCGGACACAATTTGTAATTGCTGCAGCCAACCGTCGTTGCTTCGACTCAAGTCGGGGGGATGGCGGCTCCCCCGCCAGTCGATATGGTGGCAACCGGAATCAGGCCACACGACAGGAGACCGTCATGAGAATGTTTCTCGGAGGTGAATGGGTGGACCGGCCCCGGTCCGTGGACGTCAAAAACCCCTACGACGGATCCGTCATCGAGACGGTCCCCGAGGGGCGGCCCGGCGACGTCAGCCAGGCACTCGAAACGCTGGTCGACGGGGCCCGGACGATGCGCGACCACTCCGCATGGGACCGCGGGGAGCTGCTGGACCGCGCCGTTTCACTCATGCGGGAACGTGCCGAAGATCTGGGTCGCACCATCAGCCTCGAAGAGGGAAAAACCCTCCGGGAAGCTCGTGTCGAAGTCGGCCGCGCCACAGAGACGGTCCGTCTCTCGGCCGAAGAAGCCCGCCGACTCGTCGGAGAGATGGTGCCCCTCGACGGGACTCCTAACGGAGTCGGCAAGATGGGCTTCACTCTCCGGGTCCCCTGCGGCATTGTCGCAGCCATCACCCCGTTCAACTTCCCTCTCAACCTCGTCGCACACAAGGTCGCTCCGGCAATCGCGGGAGGAAACGCCGTTCTGCTCAAGCCGGCCAGCGATACCCCGTTGACCGCGCTCAGGTTCACCGAAATTCTGCTCGACGCCGGTCTGCCCCCGCAGGCCATTGCCTGCATCACCGGGGCAGGCAAGGCGATCGGCCAGGCAATCAGTGAAGATCCACGGATCCGCAAAATCAGTTTCACCGGCAGCTACGAGGTCGGTCGTGCCATCTGCCAGGCTGCCGGCGTCAAGAAAGTCACGATGGAACTGGGGAGCAACTGCCCGGTGATCATCATGGACGATGCCGATCTCGAGCTGGCATCGAAAGCCATCTGTGCCGCTGGCTACGCCAACGCGGGACAGGTCTGCATCTCCGCGCAGCGGATCCTCACACTCGACAGAATCTCGGGCGACTTCCTCGATGCACTCAAGCCCCAGGTCGAATCGCTCAAGACCGGCGATCCACTCAGCGATGACACCAGCATGGGCCCGATGATCCGCGAGTCGGATGTCGAGCGGGTCGAAAGCTGGATCCGGGAGGCCATCGACGAGGGCGCAACTCCCGTCATCGCCGGCGAACGTCGTGGTTCGCTGCTCACTCCGACTCTTCTTGCCGATGTGAATCCCAAGTCGAAGGTCAGTTGCGAAGAACTCTTCGGCCCCGCAGTTGCCGTCACCCGGTGCAACGATCTGGGGGAGGCCATCCGGTTGGCGAACGACACCCAGTACGGGCTCTCCGCTGCCATCTTCACTCGCGATCTGCACCGCGCCCTCAGTTTCGCCCGCGACGTTGACGCCGGCAGTTTGCACATCAACTGGTCTTCACAATGGCGGACCGACGCCATGCCCTACGGCGGGCTCAAACACAGCGGCATGGGAAAAGAGGGGCCCCGGTACACCATCCGCGACATGACCGAAGAGAAGATGGTCGTCCTGCACCTTGATCAGATGAACTGACCGCACCGCGGGCGTGGCATTTCTCGCTGCGGTCCCCTTACAATCCTGCCTCTCACCCGTTTCTCCCTCTGTCTCAGCGCATCCTGTGGCCGGCGAACGACGCGATTTTGACGAGTTCCTCGAACGGTTCCGCAAACACCGCCAGGTGATGGTCGAAGAACTGCACAAGGTCATCGTCGGCCAGGATGCAGTCATCGAGCAGATCCTCTCGGCCATCTTCACCGGAGGGCATTGCCTCCTCGTGGGCGTCCCGGGCCTGGCGAAGACGCTCGTCGTCAG
>CAZUXX010000099.1:4658-9221 GCA_964624215.1 uncultured Planctomycetaceae bacterium | reverse complement strand
ATCTGGACAAAGCCGGTTTCCCCATCGGTCTCGACGATGGTCATCACGTTCTCGTAGACCAGCAGATCGCGATCGGCCTTGCCCGATTCCTTCGGCACGAGATTGGGCATCAGCAGCGAGCTGTCGAACCGGACCCAGCGGGTGTTCCGGTTAATCTTCTTGGCCTTCGAGAGGGTTTCCTGGAGACCTCGAGGAATGTTTTTCGAAGCAGCCGAGAGCTTCTCGATGAGATCCTCGCGCAGCCCCAGGGCCTTTCCATCCTGCGCCGTAAACATCACCGGGGCGAGAACAGCGGGATCGTTCGCAGCCAGGGCCCGAATCGCTTCCCGGCTGGCTTCTTCTGCCGAGATTCTCAGCCAACGGTCGATCTTGCCATCTTCGTTGGAGTCGATCCCCCAGCGGGTTCCCTGCATGTTGAGCCAGCGGCTCTGGTCGACCTCGTTGTTTCCATTGGTGTCGATATCGCGATACACCTCCAGACCATGCTGGTAGTACCGCCACTGGTCGACGACGTTGTCCCCGTCGGTGTCGATGAACCGCCGCAGAATCTGGCCGTTCGGCCCGTATGTGATCCAGCCGGAAGCCTTTCCGGAGCGTTCGACCTCGACCTTGCACTTCTTGATATCGTCGCCGGTGGGGGTTTCGATCTCAACTCCCGGCTGAACGGGCCGGTATTGAAGGATCTGTTCGACACTGACTCCGGCGCCTTGCGCCGCTGCAGTCGCGGGAACAGCGAGAGTCCCCCCCAGCACGGCCACGCATGCGGCCCGTCGCAATCCCTGCCAGCAAGACATCACCATCACTCCAGTTGAATCGATGTTCCGAAGCTGACGTGGCACCGGCCGGAGTTGCTGCGTCCCCCAGGCGTGACTGCCGCCATGCGGCGGCGAATGCATCTCGCGTTGCCACGTCCGTCCTTTTCGGTGGGGAGATCGTAGTCAAACCGGGCGACGAATGGCAGACGAACTTGCCGGTCCTTCCCCGACGGTCACGTTCCCGCCCCCTCGATCCCTCATGTGAGAATTCGAAGGCTGCCACTCCGCACCAGGGGCGGGCAGACGTCACCCCGGTTTCTCAGCGAATGCAGGAGACATTCAGGGACTGCGGAGGACCGGTTGCCGGGCCGCGGCCACCTCGTCCGGACGGCTGACGGGCGTCGTATGCGGTGCCTCGTGCAGCAGTTCTGGCGACTCGTCGATGATCTTCGTGATGGTCTCGGCGAAGCGGTCGAGGGTTTCCCGCGACTCCGTTTCGGTCGGCTCCATCATCATCGCTTCGGGAACGTC
The DNA here is from genome assembly GCA_964624215.1 of uncultured Planctomycetaceae bacterium. Classification (GTDB taxonomy): domain Bacteria; phylum Planctomycetota; class Planctomycetia; order Planctomycetales; family Planctomycetaceae; genus CAZUXX01. Next base: position 7,935 of record CAZUXX010000099.1, on the reverse strand, counting down.
GAGCGGGAAGTAGACGGTCGGAGCGTGGAATCCGTAGTCGAGCAGTCGCTTGGCGATATCCATCGCCCGGATCCCCTTTTCCTCCTTGATGCGGCGGGCGGATGCAACGAACTCGTGCATGCACCGGTCCCCCTGCGGAACCGGAAGCACGTCTTTCAGCTTTTCCTTCAGGTAGTTGGCATTCAGAACGGCATCGGCCGCCATCTGACGCAGTCCCTCGGCTCCCAGCGTGCGGAGGTAGAAGTACCCGCGGAGCAGGATACCGACGTTGCCGAAGAACGATCGCATGCGGCCGATCGACCGGGGGGGCGTTTTCAGGTCATACCGTGTCTCGCCGCCATCGTCGGCCGGGTGTTTCACAACCACGGGCCCGGGCAGGTAGTCGGCGAGGAAATCGCGAACGGCGATCGGTCCGGCACCGGGGCCGCCGGCGCCATGGGGGCCGGTAAACGTCTTGTGGACGTTGTAGTGCATCATGTCGCCGCCGAAATCACCGGGACGCGACCAGCCACAGATGGCGTTCATGTTGGCGCCGTCGATGTACACGAGCCCTCCGGCATCGTGCAGCATGCGGGCGATCGTAGCGATCTCTTTCTCGAACAGGCCGAGTGTATTGGGGTTGGTGATCATGAACACGGCGGTGTCGTCACCCAGCCGCCGCCCCAGGTCGTCGAGGTCGACCAGTCCCGACTCGGTCCGCGGGAGCTGGATGCAGTCGAACCCGGCAAGCGCTGCGCTGGCGGGATTCGTCCCGTGGGCGCTACTGGGGAAGATCACCTTCGTCCGGTTTTCCCCCCGATCGCGAAAGTACGCGGCCGCCGCGAGAAGGGCAGTCAACTCCCCCTGTGCTCCGGCAGCCGGCTGCAGAGAAACAGCGGGGAGGCCGGCAATCTCGCCGAGCATCTCCTGAAGTTCATACAGGATCGCGAGCATTCCCTGCGAATCTTCGACCGCCGCTTCGGGATGCAGGTCGATCAGCCCGGGAGTCGAAGCGAGGCGCTCGTGCCGCTTGGGGTTGTACTTCATCGTACAACTCCCCAGCGGGTAGAAGTGGGTGTCGACCGACATATTGAGCGTCGACAGATTCACGAAGTGCCGCACAACGGCAGGCTCAGCCAGTTCAGGCAGCGGTGGCGGCTGGTCCGCGAGGAACCGGTCGGGAATGAGCTCCTCCAGCGGAGAGTCGGGGACATCCGGACGCGGAAACCTGGCGGCACGCAGGCCCGGTTGGGAGAGATCGAAAATCAGACGAGTACTGAGGGTATTCCGCATGCGTCGCTTCCGGCTGATGCGGCCTGACCGCACCTGAAGGAATTTTCAAGGGGCTTACTGGGCAAGGGCACTTTCGACCGCGATGACCTGTCGAGCAGCCTCGACCAGCTTCATCCGACCGTCGGTCGCCATTCTGCGGAGACGTTTATAAGCCTCATCCTCGTCGATGTCAGCCCGCCGCATCAGAATCCCCTTGGCCCGCTCGACAACCTTCCGCTCCGCCAGGGCATCCTTGAGTTCTTCGACTTCCTGGCTCAGCTCCGTGAACTGGGCAAACCGACGGGTCACGAGGTGAATCGTCGGCTTGAACTGCTCGACCTCGACCGGCTCGACGAGATACGCCATCACGTGGTCATCCAGAGCCTTTTCAACGACCTCGAGCGAACTCGTGGGAGTCACGATGATCGACGGGATGGCCCGGCTGCGGCTGATCTGGACCAGTGTCGCAACGGCATCGATATCGGCGAGGTCTGCCCCGAGAACAATCAGCTCGGGCGGCTCGTCCCCGAGAGAACATTCGACCAGTTCGCTCCCCTGATCGGACAACAACACGATCCGATGACCGAGTTCTTCCAGCGCCGACCGAAGAATCTGGCGTGTCTGGGAGTTCCCGTGAGCAACGGCAATCCGCAGGGATTGAGGAACAGCCATGAACGCATTGACCGGAGTGTGGGTAGCTGGCCCGCCCACACTCCGAGCATATCCCTGAACCGCAAGAGCGAGAAGCGAACGCGTTGGGGTTCGCAAAAGTACGTCGCGTCGACGCGCACCATGTCACGGCGGGTGGGTCAGGCAACGGCTCTCACCGCAACACGGTGCAACAAACAGGACGGAATTGCTGCCAACCTGGCGAACCAGTCAAAAGACCCCCAATGCCGTCGAGGCATCGGCATCGGCGAGGAGGCAGACAGCGTCGTAGCCTGAAATCCCGGCGATGTGAGCGCTCTCCTTTACATCCTGTTCAATCAATCGAACGAGCGGTTCGTCCATTGAGGTGTTGACGAAGCTCGCACGGTAGCCGATGTGCAGGCCCCCCTCCCAGTCCCGGCCGCGCATGGCCTCATCCAGTGCCAGCAATTGCGCCGAATCCGCGGCTGGTGCCCGCACGAAGACCATTGCATCTGTCCACACAGCATTCTCCCCGAAATCAAGTCGGTAGCGGAATGATGCAATTGCTGTTCCACAGGACGAACCGCAGTGGCGACCTGCTGCGATTCGACACACTGACTTGAAAGCCGTTTGAGCCCCGGAAATTTTTCCGAAATCCCGGCCAGGTTCCGGAAGAACCGCCGGAGGTGTCCGTTCTCTGGCTGTCCTGAGTCACACATCGCGGCGAGACAGTTCGAAAATGGCCTCGTGAAAGCCGGAGAATCACCATGTCACTTGTGAATCTGAAGTCGCTGGTCGTCGCCGCCGTCATCAGCTGTGGACTGTTTGGTGCGGGCGTTGCAGAGGCGGGTTACCCGCCGCATTCTCCTTGCTACTTCAAGACTGTGACCATCTGGAAGGCCGTTCGGGAACCGGTCGTGCACTACGTGACGAAGTCTCTGCCGTGCGGAACGCCCTACCGGGATCGGGTCGTCACGTGGAAGACCGTGCAGGTCCCGGTGAAGAAGCAGGTGCGGGTGTGTTACTGAGAATGGATGCTAGCGAGTGGGCCTCTGGCCATGACTTCGTAGAAGGTCAGGGAGCACGATCATGGCCAGGATCAGACCCTCTCCCCCGGGGAAGGACCATGCCGTCGCGGCCGACGTCGGCGCGGGGGAGAGGGCGGGCTGAGCGGCTCGACAGTGGAATCCCGCAAATCGCCACTGGAGGAAGCGCTCCCGCATCGGCCGGGTTCGCACGTTGAGCCGCTCCGCCTGCGTCGCTAATTTGGCGATATGCAGCCAGGAGAGAACGATTCGCGACCCTCCGATGAGGAGCTTGTCGCGCGCTTCAAAGACGGGAACGATGCTCGCGCGGCGTTCGAGATGTTGTATCGGCGGCACTTTCCGGCCACGCT
>CAZUXX010000099.1:1738-4648 GCA_964624215.1 uncultured Planctomycetaceae bacterium | reverse complement strand
GGACTTCTCGCAAGGACGAGGCGGATGACCTGTGCCAGCAGGCGTGGCTGAAGGCTTACCGATCGATCAGCACGCACTACGAAGCGAACAGTTTCCGGGCGTGGATTTTCAGGATCGCCCGCAACCTGTTGATCGACTTCCACCGCCGCAAGCGGCCTGATCTGGTCGGAGACGACTTTGATCCTGCAGCGCCGGGTGCGTCGGTGGACCATGTGCTGCGGGACAGAATCGCCTTCCTCAAACCTTGCGTTGAAGCTCTCGATGAAGACCGGCGCGAGATCGTTCGGGCCCGACTGGCGAATCTCTCCTTCGAGGAGATCAGCGGTCGACTCGGCGTCCCGGCCAACACGGCGATGACCCGGTTTCACCGGGCGAAGGATCAACTCCGGGACTGCATCGAGAGGCGAATGCAATGAGGCTGACCGCTCTGGACATACCGGAGTCCCCAACGGAAGTCGCCAGCTGGCTCGACCGTCACCTGACCGGGACAGAGCTGGCCGACCTCGTCGCCGGGCTCACCGCCTTCCAGGGGGAGCCACAGGGCGATCTGTCGCTGGAGGAACTTCTCGGTGAGCAGCGAGACGCGGTTCTCAAACGGGGGCTGGGTGCACTTTCCAAAGACTCGCTGCAGAAGTTACTGACGCATCCCGGGCTCCTGCTTCCGCTGCAGGAACTGGTGCTGCTCGAGGGAGGCAACTACTGGGAGCACCTGGCGCAAAGCGACGAGATGCAGCGCGCCCGGCAAGCGGGATGGCAGGCCCTGACAACAGCGCTGGACGGAGATGCGGCCACCAGTCGCGGCGAGGCGTCCCAGGGCAGCATCGCCGATTCGTCCACCACGACAGCCGAGACCCCGCCGGCGTCTTCACCCGCGGAGGCATCACAGCCGCGGCGATCGTCCTGGTGGGCCAATCTGGTCACCGTCGCGGCAATCGCCCTGTTTGCCTTCCTCGGCTGGCAGCAGTACCAGTCCAACCGGCTGGTCCACCGCGGCTGGAACCGCGCGGAAGTTTTCGCAGCGACGGATCTGTCGCCGGCCGAATACCTGCACCACGTCGCCCGTGCCGCGGAGGAGTGGCAGGGGTTCGAGCCAGCCGACTCGGACGCCATGCAGCGGCGACTGGGAGAAATCCTGTCCGGTTGCGACCGGCTGATCGACGCGGATCATATGCCGCTCGCCGAAGCGGATCGTGAGTGGCTCCGCGAGCGCTGCCGCGTGTGGTCCGACGGCTTCCGCGAAGACCTGGCCGCGCTGCAGGCAGGCACGCCCCTCTCGGACGTTCATGAATCCGCAAACGCCCGGCTAGACAAACTCATCAGCGCCCTTCACCAGCGGGCGGAAACCGTCCAGCTCGGGGCCCGTTTCCTCAGTCGCCCGCGGCCTTCCAGGCGAGTTTGAGGTCGTCGAAGAGTGCTTGCCGCATGCTCGTGCGGGAGGCTTCGTCACGGGCCCTGAGAATTGCCGACGGGTGGTAGGTAGCGATGGTCCGTTCGCACAGCGGAGCCGTCACCCACTCGCCGCGTTGCCGGGTAATCCGGAAGTCACGACCAATGAGCGCCTGCGCAGCCGTGGCCCCGAGACAGACGAGCACTTTGGGATCCACGAGCCGCAGCTCGGCTTCAATCCACGGGTGACACGCGGCCATCTCGCGGGCCCCCGGTTTCTTGTGCAACCGCCGCTGTCCCTGGCGGGTGAACTTGAAGTGCTTGACGGCATTGGTGAGGTAGACTTCGCCCCGATCGATGCCGGCCTCCGCGAGTGCCTCGTCGAGAACGCGACCTGCGGGCCCGACGAACGGATGCCCGGTGCGATCCTCCTGGTCTCCCGGTTGTTCTCCGACGAGCATCAGCCGGGCCCCGGCGGGACCTTCACCGAACACGGTCTGGGTTGCGTCGCGGTAAAGAGCACAGCCCTTGCAGCGGGCAGCCGCGTCGCGCAGTGACTTGTAATCGCGCGACTCGGGAAGGAAATCGCGGGCGGAGCCGGTCGTCTTGCGGATCATGTCCTCCCCCCGGTTGGAGACTGTGCGAACCGCCGGATTCGTGTCCCCTTCGACGGTTCGAATTCATCATGTGACAGGCAGGCGGACCAGGGTACCCGTCGGTACCCCGGAATATCGCACAAGGCAGGGGGACGTCGTTGAGCCTTTCGCCAGGCGCTCCTTGCTACTTCAACTGATCTCCGCCGCATGGTGACGCGACGATGCAGAGAGCTGCTGCAAACGTTCGGGGGGGAGTGCCAGCCTCGGCGCGGCGGGGGAACCATTCCAGCGGCGTCGCCGCATGCGACCGGAGATGTTTCCCCCGCGCCACGGGCAGTGACGATCCGCGTTCGCCGAAGGCACTCTACTGGTCAGTCGATGCAGACATCTCGGCCGAGCCGAGGATCAACTGCAGCACCGGCTCCCCCGCATGCTGGATCCGGAACGTCCCGGGGATGGAGACGCCAGCCCCGGTCTCAAACCAGGAGTCGACACGAATTTCGCAGGGGTCGGCATCTTCTTCGAGGGCCGTGTCCCATCCGGCAAGCCGGCCACTGTCCCGCTGAATGTACCAGCGGGTCGTGACCGTTCCGCGGGTGGTGATCAGCACATCAACCCGTTCGCCAGTGCCGTCGAGCGGCTCACTGCCGAGGTAATAAAACTCGGTGAAAATCGCTTCCGGGTCGAGCATCAACTGGCGGAAATGTGTGACCGCCGCAAGGAGGCCACCGGTCCCCTGCGGCAGATCCTGGAGATCCTCCGAGAGAAGCTGCAGGGCGGGGACACCGGCGATGATGACCGCCGCCGCCTGATCGTTCAGCTTGAATTCGACCGGCTGTCCGTCCACCGTGACCCCTTTCCAGATCCAGTTCCCGGTGAGGGGGGAGAAGTCTCCCAACTGGCGAAGATGGTCCATCACGCGGTCACG
>CAZUXX010000099.1:0-1728 GCA_964624215.1 uncultured Planctomycetaceae bacterium | reverse complement strand
TGCAGTTTGTTGAAGTACCAGTTCGCATACCCCGTCTTCTCGACGTACAGATGGGCGAACTCTGCCGGGGGCTCGGCCCGGGTCGGAGGATGGCCGACAGGTAATTGCGGTCGGCCGGGAGGCGGCCCGTCCGGATCGTCCTCGGGACCGGGCTGCGGCTGTTCCGGCCCAGGCTGCGGCTGGAGTGGAGCATCGGGAGTCAGCTCCGCCCGGGTATGCAGTCCACGAAGTTGGACGGTCATCTCGTATTTGACTCCGTCGCGACGATACACGAGCGGGACGGTCCAGCCCTTGGGGTAGATCCCCAGAACGTTCTTGAACTGGTTGACGCTGCCGATCGGCCGGCCGGCGAACGAGACGAGTTCGTCCCCTGCGCGCAGCCCGCGGCGGAAGGCGGAAGACTGTTCCAGAATCGTCGAGACGTAGACGGCTCCGTCGCCCCCACTGGTGACGGTGGCGCCCAGCGTGGCGTGATCGACGATGCGCCCGCTCTTCAGATGATCGAGAAAATTCATCACCTGATTGATCGAGATGGCGTAGCCGGCTCCGGAGTTGACGCGGCCACGTTTTTCAAAGGAGCCGCGTCCGTTGATGCCGATCAGTTCACCCGCGTCGCTGAACAGCGGGCCGCCTGAGTTGCCGGGGTTGATTGACGCATCAACCTGGATGCAGTCGGTGTATTCGAGGAAGGTGCCCGCCGGATACTGGTAGCGATGCACGCCGCTCACAATGCCGTAGGTCACGGTCGGCTGAAAGTCGGTCGCCAGCAAAAACGGGTTGCCCATCGCGTAGGCCCAGTCGCCCACGCGGACAAGATCGCTGTCACCGACAGTGGCGTACGGAAAATCCTCGCGTCCCAGGAGCTTGATGAGAGCGACATCCCCGGTCGGATCGATACCGACGAGGACGGCATCGTAAACGTTTCCGTCGTTGAGGCCGCATTTCATGAAGGGCCCCAGGCCCTGCACAACATGAAAGTTGGTGACGGTATACCCGTCTGCGGAGACAAGCACACCCGAGCCGCCCCCCTGTCCGCCGGGGGCAAAGATCGCCACCACCGAAGGGGCCACCTGCTGCACGACCTCGACGCGGCGGGCCTGCGCTTCGAGCACGCGCGCGTCGACGGCAAACGCCGGTGCGGAGGTCAGGAGCAGCCCTGACAGGGCAAGCACACAAACAGACGCAATTCGAGTGAGCAGGTCCGTCATCGGATCAGTCGCAGGTTACCCAGGGAGACGTGTTCCTTGATCCCGAAGGGGTCCTGCTCGGCAATCTCCGGCAGGCGCTCGGCCCGAATCTCGAGATCGCGAACACCGGAGACATCGAGATTCAGTTCGCGAACGGGATCGGTCCACGCAAGAATTTCGTCGAAAAGCGGCTGGCCGTCTCCCAGAATCCTCAGTCGGACCGACTTGTTCCCTTCGACGTTGTGATCCATGCCGACGATTCCCGCGAGAGTGCGGTAATCGCGATTGATCCGGTAGCGGGCCGTGACCCCCGAATGCATCCACAGTCCGCGGGTCGCGATGACTTCGTCAGCCGCGATGCGCAGGGGAGCTCCGTTGGAAGCCGTACCGCGGCGGAACCAGAAGGGGCGATCCAGCTCGGAAAGAGTCTCGGGGAACTGAATCGCTGCCTCCATCTCGTGCAGGAATCGCACGCGGTTCGCAAAGTCGATCTGATGCAGTGCGGCCACCGGCAGGGTGATGTCGAGATCGGAGCCGACGC
>CAZUXX010000098.1:0-9333 GCA_964624215.1 uncultured Planctomycetaceae bacterium | reverse complement strand
AGATGGCCGGGCTTCGCAGCCTGACGGGCGACGTCATCATGACAATGGATGCCGACCTGCAGGACGACCCGGCCGAGATTCCGCGTTTTCTGTCGCGACTGGACGAAGGGTATGACGTCGTCAACGGCTGGAAGCAGCGTCGCCTGGATCCGTGGCACAAGGTCTATCCCAGCAAGGTGTTCAACTGGCTGGTGAGCAAACTGACCGGACTGAAGCTGCACGACCACAACTGCGGATTGAAGGCGTTTCGCAGAGAGGTGGGTCGTGAGCTGAGGCTGTACGGGGAGTTGCACCGCTTTACCCCGGTCCTGGCCTACGCACGAGGGTTTCGCGTCACCGAGGTGCCTGTGAACCACCGGCCCCGGGAGCACGGGCACTCGAAGTACGGTGTTCGTCGCTTTCTGCGTGGCTTTCTCGATCTGCTGACCGTTCGCTTTATCACAGGGTTTGCCGATCGTCCGCAGCACATGCTGGGCGGTTTGGGGATGCTGTTTTTCGGTCTGGGCCTGCTGGGACTGGGCTACCTGGCGGTGGTGTGGCTGCTGATGAACGTTTTCGGCGTTCTGCCCGTGGAGCCGGTCGGCGGGCGTCCGCTGCTGATCTATTCGATGGCGTCACTCCTGCTCGGCTTTCAGGCGTTTTCGCTGGGCCTGCTTGCCGAGCTCCTGATTCACAAGACGGGGCACGAGTCGGATCCGTACAGCATTGCGGAACGGACGACGGAGACGCACGCCGAGGAAGCGGTGGGGCGATAAGGCGGCAGCGCACGCCAGTTGCTGCAGCGTGTCGCCCCTGCCAGCGGGATGTCGTCCGGACGAACGATCCCGGCCGAAGGCGGTTGAGGGGCGATGCGTTGCAATCGGCAACGGCGAAAGCGGTGTTCTGGCTGGCCAGCCGCTCCCGGAGGAGTCGCTCGGGCCGGGTACCACGCGCATCGACGCCGTGTCGGCGTTCTGGTCTCGGACAGAGCGGAGCACAATCGGCGCGTGCGGCTGTGCCCCCCATTCGAATCAGGCCGGAGACTGACGTGTGATCCTCCGATGCCGGGATCATGCCGCTTTGACGATGATCGCTGAGAAGACGGTCCGCCCTGGAAACGTCGAACCAGGGAACGATCGCGGACAGTCGTAGACGGCAAAAAAAAATGCCCGGCGGGGGTCCGCCGGGCGTGCGCGTCGCGTGGGTTCGTGCTCGTCGGTCAGTTCAGAACTGCGTAGGTCGACGGAGCCGCGACGAATGTCTCCATGGTTTCGGCCGAGGTGAACATGTAGAGGCGGCCCTTGTACCACACGGCGTGGTCGAGTGATCCGAGGAGTCGCTCTCCGGTGAGGCCCATGTGGACCACATCGGCACCGGTGGCAGCGGGGACGTATGTCCTGGGTGAGGCCATGAACTTGCGCTGCTGCTCGGGGCCGCCGAGGTAGTAGGTTTCTCCCTCGTAGACAGCGGAGTACTGAGCGAGCCCGTCCTGGAGATCGCGGGAGTCACGGAGCGTCACCAGGCAGAAGCCTTTTGTTCCCGGCAGGTGCCGACGGGAGCGGAGCTTCTCCTCTTTGGACTGCACTGTTCCGCCGACATGTCGAGCCGTGGCCGGTGCCTGGATCGGGGAGGGAGCGAGGGAGACTCGCGCCCTGCCTTCGACGGGCAGCGGGCGTGGGGCGCCGCCGGGTTCTCCCGATGACAGTTCCGGAGCCGGCGGGATCTCCTCGGCGTTTCGGGGCTGCCGGGCTTCGGGTTCGCGGTCGGGAGTCGGCAGGAAGAAGTCCGGTTCGGGAGGGATCATCTCGGGGTCGACGGCGGGCTGTTGACCGCCGCTGGCGTCACCCAACTGACCAGGCATCAGATCGACAGTTGGAAGTGAGGCCTCGGGATCGACCGGTTCGCCGGTCACCGGATCGCGGTCGCTCTTGTCTGCAGAGGCGGTCTCCGGCTGGAGCGGGAACGGATCGGGCACGGTTCGATCGATCGAGGGAGCTTCGGCTGTTTCTGCCATCGGTGTGTCGTAGGGCGATGGTTCGAGGGTCAGCCCGGTGAAGGGATCTTCCTCAGCTGCAGGCTCCTGCGGGACCGGATCGCTCACGGGCATTTGTTCCGGCATGGGCTCGGTTGCCGCTTCGACTGCGGGCAGATCGCGAGTCACAGCCGGCTCGAAGCTGAAGGGATCGAGCGGTGCATCGGAGCTCGGGGCCTGGGCGGGAAACGGATCGTCGACGGGTGCCGGATCGTTCGTCATCGGCGGTGACTGCCGATCGAACACAAAGGGATTGGGCTCCGGCGCGGGAGCGGGATTCGATTCGACCGGGAACGGGTCGCTGTCGTCGACAGGCATCGCCCGTGGTGCCGGAGTCTCCGCCTGCGGCGCCGGATCGAGCGGGAACGGATCGGGAATCGCCAGTTCGTCCCGGACCGGGGTTTCCTGCGGAGTCTGTACGGGGGCGGGATCCGGCAAGGCGGGGAGCGAGTCGTTGTCGACAGGGAAGGGGTCGGGACTCTCCCCCGACGGCGTGAGGAGAGTGTCGGCTTTCGGTTCAGGCAACGGTGCCGGAGCCGACGAGGTTTTGGAATCGTCGGGGAACGGGTCGGGGAAGAAGTCGTTTTTCGGTTCGGCCGGAGCGGCTGCCGGCATCGGTGCCGGGTCTGTGACCGGAGCAGGGGGTGCCCCATCGGCAAATGAAGGGAACGGATCTTCCGATTCGGCGGGGAGTGTCTCGGCCGGGACCGTCCTGACCGGGGTGCTGGTCTCTGGCAACAGGGCCGGGGCGTCCGGCAACGGAGCCGGGGCGGGGGCGGGGGCCGGCGTGTCACTGAGTGTGGGCAGGTCGAGTTCGGCCGTTTTTGGCGGGTCGTCGGCGAAGGGGATATCGAGCGAGTCCGAGCCTGCGTCGTCCGACGTCGAGGTACCGACGGGTGCCAGCCCGGCGAAGGGATCATTCCCCATCAGGTTCGTCGGCAGCGGGGCATCGTCGGCAAAGGGGATGTCGTCGAGTGGATCGGGTGCCCGGGTGGACGACGAGAGCGCGGAGGATGCCTCCTCCCGTGCGGCAGTTTTGGCCGCTTCTTCTTTGGCCGCTTCGAGTTCGGGGAATCGGCGACGGCGGCGGTATTCGCGTGCCTTGCGACGGAGTTCACGGCGGGAGTAGGTCCGCTCGGTTTCGGTTTCCTCCTCGACCGCGGCGATCTCGGTGTCGCCGCTGGCCTGGGCGTTGCGGTTGAAGAGCTTCTTGAGCAACCCCCCGCGGATGATTCCGCCCCCTTCGGAGGCGTCTTCTCCGGCCATGGGGTCCGGTTCGCCTTCTGCCGACTGGGCCCGATAAACGTGCAGTGGGGCCGGTGTGACGACGGCGTCGGCACGGGTGTTCTGCGGCCAGATCAGCGGAGTGCCCAGGAGCAGTCCGGTGACCGATGTCGAGAGGACTTTCCTGAAACCTTGCCGGTTTGTGCTCATCATCTTCGATCCTTGTTCCCACCGGGATGGGCGGCCGACCAGTCGTGCGCGGATCGCTGCCGCGATGATTGCAGGTTGCGCCGCCCGTTCCGATAATTCGGCCAGTGCACGGGACACCGGTACTATCGACCTCGCCGGCGGCGCGATTGGAACAAACCCTCCCGCCCGATCGATACATCCGACGTGTCCGGGCCACGTCCTCGGCACATCCGGGAGAACCGGACTCCACTGCCCAGACCTCCCACCTTGACGCGTTCTCGCCCCTGAGTGCCGCATGAATCGACGCGAGCCTCCTGCGTCCGCCACTGCCAGCGAGGGCGGTGCCGTTCCGCAGACGATCCATATTCACAATCACCCGCCGCGAAGCTCGTGGATCATGCGAATCCTCGTGGTGCTGCTGGTGATTTCGGCAGGAGTGAACATCGCCCAGATGGTGAGTTTCCGCGACTATGCGCAGTCGGGGCGGCCACCGTATGAGCGATTCGAGCAGGGGGATCTCGAGAGTCGCGACAAGATTGCGATTCTGGAGATCACGGGGACGATCCTGCCACCGTTTTCCGACCGGACGCTCAAAACGATCGAGCAGATTTCGCAGGACGAACAGGTGCGGGGAGTCGTTGTTGCGATCGACAGCCCAGGGGGTCTGGTGGCGGACAGCCACCGCATCTATCTGGCGCTGAAGGAGCTATCCGAGAAGAAGCAGATGGTTGTTTCACTCGGTCGCATCGCGGCGTCGGGTGGATACTACGTCGCGATGGGGGCGGGCCCGAAGTCGCCGATCTTTGCCGAGGAGATCACGTGGACCGGGTCGATTGGAGTGATCATTCCCCGGTACGATCTGTCTCAACTGGGGGAGAAGGTGGGCGTCCACCCGGACTCCCTGAAGACCGGAGAGTTGAAAGGATCGCTCGACCCGCTGGCGCCGCTGTCGGAGACGGAGCGGGAGGTGTGGCGGGTGATTCTCGACGAATCGCTGGCGGAGTTTGTCAGCGTGATTGACGCAGGTCGCGCCGGCCTGTCGGAGCCGGAGATCCGGAAGCTCGCCACCGGGCAGATTTACACGGCCCGGCAGGCACTGGAGCTCAACCTGGTAGACCGGATCGGTGACCGCGACGATGCGTTGGCGGCGCTTCAGAAATCGCTGGGGCTCGAGTCTGTCCGGGTGGTCCGCTACGACTACCCGGGGGGACTGCTGGAAACAGTTCTGGGGGTCTCTGCCCGTCAGCCACAAGATCCGCTGCAGACGATTCTGGACGCGAGTGTTCCGCGGGCGATGTACCTGTTCGGGTGGGAGAGCGCGGCGGGTCGGCATCTCTCGACGCTGCCGTAGAGCGGGCCAGGCACAGGCGGGTCCGGTTCCTAAGGTACCGGGTCAACCCGGGTGGCGTCGACGTCGTCGCTGCCGGGTTCCTCTGTGGCGGATTCCTCAGTGCCGACATCTTCGGTACCGGCTTCTTCGGTGACTTCGGGCTGTCCGGATGGCTCAGCGGTTGCTGAACCGAGTGTTTTTGCCGGCTCGTCTGTACCGCTGGTGGCGGATGGCTCCTCGACGGAGGCTTCCAGAGTCTGGCCCGGCAGTGGAGTCGACGGGAGGTCGGCCGGTGTCGGCGGAGCGACGGGCTCCGACTGGCGCAGGTGATGATCCTGGCGGATGAGGAAGTGCCCATCCTCGGTGCGGTAGGTCATGGACCGCAGGTCGATGGACACGACCTCGCCGTGAATGCCGGAGATGGAGAATGAGGATCCCTGCTTGAGGAAGTAGCTGCGGTTTGAGAGTCGATCGTAGAGCCACGCGGTCCAGCCGGCGGAATCCTTCAGACACCCGGCGAGATAGGTGAACTGGGCGGTGTCGTCTTCGAGGCGAACGGGGAGCGACAGAGTCGCTGATTGCGGTGGAGTCCCTCCGTCGGTGACACGGACGGCGATGGTGTAGTCGTCCGGGGGGAGGCTCTCGGGCGGGGTCCAGGAGATCAGGCCACTGCGGGAATCGATGGTGGCCCCCTCGGGTGGCGTGCCGTCCAGCGAGTACCGCAACGCGCCGGAGTTATCGGGGTCGGTGGCCTGCACGCTGGTCGTCCAGCGGTGACCGATGAATGCGGATTCGATGCCTGCCGGGCGTTTGATGTTGGGCGGGAGGTTCGGATCGCGGAGCGTGACGCGGAAATTCCGCGAGAGCGTTCGTTCTGCTGCGTGACTGGAGCGGACAATGACCTGGACGGGCCAGGTCGATGCCTGAACCTCTTTCCCCGGTTGCCACGAGATGACCCCCTTGTCGTCGATGGTGAGTCCCGGGGGAAGATCGCCGGCGAGTTCGTACCTGGGGGCTCCGTCGGCGGGATCCCAGCCCGAGACCTTCACCGGCAGGCTGAGCCTGTTGCCGCGCAGGAGGGTCTGGTCGGCGATGGTCTGGATCTCTGGTCTGTAGATGACCGGCGGGCGTGGCTTGGCGAAGGGACTGGTCTTCACCAGGTTTTCGTAGTCGGCAAGGGTAGAGCGCCCGGCTTCGTCCCAGGGGAGTCGCAGGGGGAGCAGCTCGACGGTCTGCCCGGCGGGAAGGTCGGTGGGGACTGTTCCATGCTGGCCGCGGGCCACCTTCCAGCGATTCCCCTCGCCGGCTGTGACCTGCAGGATTTCGCGACCGATGCGGATGGTCCATTCTCCCTGCGTCGGGAACTCGTCGGAGGCTTCGACCACGATGAGGGTCTCGTTGTATTTGACCGGGGCCGCCAGTTTCGTCACCGGGAACAGGCGTGCACGGTCGGGAGCCTTCAGGAGCGAGATTCCTTCGGCGACAATGGAGACTTCGAGGCGGGGATTCCCCTCGGTTTCGGTGGAGATGACCTCGAAGCGGGTGAGCCGCTGCATCAGCCGTGTGCGTTCGAAGAGGAACAGGAATTTCGCGAGCTCTTCGAAGGTTGCCTGGGCTTCCAGTGCGACGGGGATGGAGTGGAAGGTGTCGTCGATGAGCGGTCGGTTGGGGAGCGACGGCTTGAGCTGCTGCCAGCCGCTCAGGCGTGCGAGGTCCAGCACCCACTCGGAGTAGAGCCGCTGTGCGTTGAAGGGGTTGGGCGGGAGGCTTTCGCGCTGCCAGCCAAGCAGTTCGCTGCGGGCACGGAACAGGTTCGACTCGTCGGCCGATTTTCGGTCGAGCTCGGCGATGAGGTCGTCGCGTTCGATGAGTTTCCCGCGAAAGGGTGAGAGCAGCCAGTCCTGCAGCGCAGGGAGGATGACTGCGACCACGAGAGCGGCCCCGAGGATGCCGGCGAGGATCTTTTCACGTTTCTGCACGAGAGCAGTCCGGGTCTCAGGAGGCAGGGTTCGTCCCGGGTCTGGGCTGCGGTCGCAGCCGCTCGGCGTCGAGAGTGAACTGGTGAGGATAGTCCGGGTCGAGACGATACGGCACGGTCACTTGTGGCCGGACCCGGTAGCCATTCTGGTCCAGCACGCGGAACAGGTCGTCGATGTCTTCTTCGGTCCGCGCAATACCGCCCCCGAGCAGACGCGCGATCGCATCGTCGCTGCGGGAGCGGGCGACATTCAGTTTCTGGAGGATGAGTCGGTCGCCTCCGGGCAGGAGCTGATGCAGACGGTCGGTCTCTGCGAGGGGATCGACGGACTGCGCGACCCAGGCAGAAACACTGGCGTGGGATCTGAGGTCGGGCTGGCCGCGGGTGAGAGTGTCGTTGAGGTCGGCCACCTGCGAGCGCAAGGCTCCGATCTCGCTGCTGAGGGATGACGAGTACCACCAGCCTGCGAGGAATGCGACGAGCAGCACTGCCGCGACAGCCGACCCGGCGATGATCATCCTGCGTTTTTTTTCGTCTCGCTTGGGCGGTGCCTTACGCGGATGCAGAAAGTCGATCGACGGGACAACCCGCTGAAATTCGCCGAGCAGCGCCCCCAGAGGCGTCGCCAGGCCCGAGAGCTGGTCGTCGGTCAGTCCCTCGGCGACGGAGACGTTACGGTCGCCTGATGGTGTGATGACGTGCAGCCTGCCGCTGAATCGGGTGGCGAGCGCTTCTTCGAGGGCCGATCCGACTTCGCCATCGCGAATCAGGCAGACGCGGGCAATGTCGACCGACTCGTGAAGCATCTGCCGCAGGACGACAATCGAGCGATTGATTTCGGCGATTGCCGAGCGTACCGCGCGGTCATCCAGTTCGGCGATCCGTGTGTGGTGCGAGAAGACCAGTCCGAGTCCCTGCAGGATCGTGATTTCGACGCGGTGTTCGTTCTGCAGAACGATGAGCGTGGTGGCGTTGGCGTCTTCTCCCTGCTGCTGTTCGAACCGGACCGCCAGTTCGGCCAGGGCGAAGGGACTGGCCTGCACGGCGACGAGGTCGAGGCCGGCTGTCTCACATGCGGTGCGGAGGCCATCGAGTAACGGTCGGTCGATCGACAGCATCAGGGCGTTGCGACCGGACTCCGGGTCCGCAGCCGGCAGCGGGACGAAATCGATCGCCAACTGGTCAAGGGGGGTTGCCGACCTGGTCGCCGCCTGGAACCGCACGAGTTCGGGGAGTTCCTCGTCGGGTGCAGCGGGAAGTTCCAGCCGCCGGGTCACGACTTCTTCGCGGGAGAGGACGAGGATGGTCCGTCTGGCGTGGATTCCATGCTCGGCGAGCTGTGCCTTCAACCAGTCTCCGAGGACAGCCGGGGCTGTTTCGACATCGGCGTCGGCCGGCCAGCTCAATTCGACGATCTTGCGAACCGCGACGCGGCCGGAAGAGACGTCCGCTTCCACGCAGGTGAGCGTGTCGCGGTTCCAGTCGAGTGCAAGCGTGAGAGGCATGAACGTCAGCCGGTGTTGGTCACTGGGTCTCGGGGGGAAGCCGAATTCGGGTGTGTGGAGTCAGAAGATCATACGACCCGCGGCGAGGGGAGTGTGGTGAAGTTCGATTCGATGCGAAAGAAAACCGGGGTGCTCGTGCGGGCGAGGCCCAGATTCGCCGGTTCACCGGAGCATGCAACTGGCGCACAACTTGTCCGCATCGCCCCTCTATTGAAGTACGAGCGTCGGGCGGGTCCGTCCACAGGCTCCTTTCCGGCACAACCGTTTCAGTCTGCAACATCATAACCGTCAGAAGCCGCGAAGCTTCCGCAGCTTGACACTTCAGTCGCCATTGATATGTTGAAGCGTGGCGTCATCACGGCTCGAGCCGTGTACGCTCCCTCCTGACGGTCCCGCCCCCATCTCCAGCCTGCATGCGAGGAGAGATGATGCTCCACCCGCAGCGATTGTGTGTGCTGTTCGCTCTCGTTCTGACGATGGCGACGGCCGGTCGGGCCGCAGGCACGGATGGGGCCGGTCCTCTTGAGGAGTTGAGGATCGAGGCGGGCGGTGAGTCGGGACCTCTGCAGATGCGGGGCCGGGATGCCCGGCTGCAGTTAATCGTCACCGGGGCGCATGCGGGTGGGTGGCAGCGGGACTATACGCGTACAGCGACGTACAAGGTCGCACCCGAGGGTGTTGTCGAGATTGACGAGACGGGACTGGCCCGGCCACTGGCGGACGGGACTGCCACGATCACGGCAACGGCCAATGGCCAGACGGTGCAGGTGCCGATCACCGTCAGCGACTACGAGAACCAGATCCCGATCAACTTCAAGAACCAGATTGTGCCGATCTTCACAAAGCTCGGTTGCAATGGCGGTGGTTGTCACGGGAAGGCGAGCGGGCAGAACGGTTTTCGGCTGTCGCTCCTGGGCTTCTATCCCGACGACGATTACGAGTTCCTAGTCAAGGAGGCTCGAGGGCGGCGGATCTTTCCACCCGCGCCGGAGAAGAGCCTGCTGCTGACCAAGCCGGTGGGCGAGTCACCGCACGGTGGCGGCAAGCGGATGGACCGGGACAGTTATGAGTACCGGATGATTTCGCGGTGGATCGA
>CAZUXX010000097.1:2517-9393 GCA_964624215.1 uncultured Planctomycetaceae bacterium | reverse complement strand
AGGCTGCTCCTGCTTCTTCCAGAGCACCTTGCCCAGCATCGCCTTGAGATCCAGCGTCAGGCTGAACGCCACCGGAATCAGCACCAGCGTGAATACGGTCGAGACAATCAGCCCACCCAGAACCACACTCCCCAGCCCCCGGTACAGTTCACTCCCCGCTCCCGGAGCCCACACCAGCGCACCGTTCGCGAAACTCGGCATCGGTATCACCAGCGGCGCCATGCCGAGCACCGTCGTCAGCGTGCTCATGAAGATCGGTCGCACCCGGGTCCGCACACTGACCACGATCGCGGCCCGCTCCTCCATTCCCTCCTCACGCATGTTGTTCAGTGACTGATGCACGATCAGGATCGCGTTGTTCACTGTCGTCCCGATCAGAATCACAAACCCCAGCATCGTCAGCACATCCAGTGGCTGGGGAATAAACACGTTCAGCAGGGCCAAACCGCCAAATCCGCCCACCAGCGCCAGAATGACGCTCCCCATGATGATCACGGGATACAGGAACGACTCGAACAGACCCGCCATCAGCAGATAGGTAATGATGAACGCCAGAATCAGGTTCCCCTGCATCGAGCGGCGGGCATCGTCCAGTTTGTCCGACGTCCCTGCCAGGCGCACGTTGTACAGCCCCCCCTCCGCCAGCGACGATTCCAGGATCGGCACACGGATCTCCGAATTCACGAGCTCGATCGCCGTTTCCAGTGGCATCGTCGGAGCCGGCTTCAGCTGCACCGTGAACGAACGCTGTCGCTCCTGGTGATTCACCACTTCCGGACCACCCGTCGGCGTAATCTCCGCGACCGATCCCAGGTTGACGACATCCCCCGACGGGGTCGCAATCGGCAGTTGTGCAATGTCCTGCGTCCGGCGCGCAAACTCATCCGCCCCGTACACCACCAGGTCGATCTTCTGTCCCTCGTGCCAGTAATCCCCCGCAAAGGCACCGTCGATCAGGGCGTCTACCGTGTAGCCCACGTCTTGCACGGTCAGCCCGGCATCCGCTGCAACAACCGAAAGCGGCTTGACGTGAAACTCCGGATTCGTCGACTCCAGATTCGACTTCGGAGTCGTCTGGTGCCCCTCCGTCGCCGGAAACTTCTCCAGACACGAGAAGAACACCTGCTGCCCGATCGCATTCAGCCGCGCCAGATCAGGACCCGTGATCTCAATGTCGATCGTCCGGCCACCACTCAGCCCACTCTGGAACAGACTCGACTGCGAAACAATCGGGATCACCCCCGGGATGATCCCCGCTGCCCGCTGCAGAATCGGAACCAGTTCCCCCGCCCGTAGCGGATCCGCCGACTTCGCACCCATAAACAGGTTCTGGCCACTGGCTACAAAGAAGAAATGCTCAATCCGCGGCCCTTCCAGTGCCGCCTCTTCCGGTGAACCTGGTTCAGCCTCCCAGTATTGGGCAAGCTGCGCCTCGACCCGCTCCCCGACATCAATCACCTGGTCAATGTTGTATCCCGGCGGAGGCAGCAGGATCGCAAACACCAGGTTCCGGTTCCCTTCGGGCAGGTACTCCGTCTTCGGCATCAGGACCCACGTCCCCACCAGCGATGCGCCGATAAACAGGACCACGATCAGCGAACGCACCAGAAACCCGCCCGGCATCCGCAGCAGTCGGTCGATCCCGCCCGCAAACAGATTGTTCACCCGGGCTGCAAAACTGTCGCGCGCCACGATCGAGAAACCACCCGTCGTGTTCGGCTTCAGGATTCGCATCGCCGCCGTCGGAATCACTGTCACCGAGACGATCAGCGACAGCCCCACCGCACAACTGATGGCAATCGCAATATCCCGGAACAACTGCCCTGCCTGCCCCTGAACAAACACCACCGGGATGAACACCGCCAGTGTCGTCAGGGTGGAGGCAACCACCGCACCCCACACTTCCGCCGTTCCATAAATCGACGCCTTCCGCGGCGTCTCCCCGAGCTGATAGCGGCGGAACACGTTCTCCAGAACCACGATCGAGTTATCGACCACCATCCCCACCGCAAACGCCATCCCGGCAAGGCTGATGACATTGATGCTGCGCCCGAGACCCCGAATAAACAGAAACGAGGCAATCACACTCACCGGAATCGACAAGCCGATGATTAGCACACTCCGCGGACTGCGCAAAAACAGCAGCAGCACGAAGATCGCCAGCGCCCCACCCACGTAAATGTTGCTCTCCACCAGGTCCGTCGCGGCATAGATGTACTCCGTCTGATCGTACACCTGCTCAAGCACGAGCCCCCGCTGTGCAAGCAGGCCGACGTTCAGTTCCTCGATCGCGATCCGCAGGCAGTCCCCGTAAATCTTGCGGGCTTCCGACAGCTCCAGTTCCGTAATCTCACCATCTTTGTTGAGATCGAGATCACTCCGCGGCGGCCCCATGATGTTCAGAACGTTCGTCCCCGGAGCCTGCTGACAATTGATCGCCAGCGTCAGCACCCCCTTCTGGCGAACAACCCCCGCCGGCTTCTTGTAGGCAATGCCAACGGTCGCCACGTCCCGCACGCGCACAGGCGCATTGTCGCGAATCGCAATCACCGTCTCCGACACCTTCTCCGGCGTGTCGAACTGGCCTAACGTCCGGACAATGTTGCGGTGCTTCCCCTCCTGAATATCTCCCGCCGAGGTGTTCTTGTTCTGCCCCTGCAGTGCCCGACGAAGATCCGGAACCGTCAGCTGGTACGCCGCCAGCTTGAACGGATCCACCACCACCCGGAACTCCTCCTCCCGCCCGCCCAGCACATTGCTGTTCGAGATCCCGGGGATCCGCTCGAACCGGGCTTCAATGAAGTCCTCCGCGAACTTCCGCATGATCGTCGGGTTCGGCAACGCGTTCAGCAGCAGGTCCAGTTCCGGATGGTTCCGGCTCAGCTTCACCAGCGTCGGCAGATCCGGAGCCACCCCCTTGTCCAGATACTTCGCCAGCACAGGCTGCACCGCAGGATGAGCCGCCGCAAACGACGAGACCTCGTCAAACGACGGCGGGATCGGCTTGAGCATCACCCACGCGATGTACTCGCTGTTCTGGCTCCCCTCCGAAATCGTCGGCTCCTGCGCATCGACCGGATACTCCGGAACCTGATTCAGCTTGTCCGCCACACGTGCCCGCGCATCGGCCAGGTCCGTCCCCACGGGAAACTTCAGCGTGATTGACCCCGACGAATCCGCACTCGTGCTGTCGAGTTCCAGCAGCCCCTCGACCGACTTCAGCTTGTCTTCCTGCTCATCAACAATCTCCCGCTCAACCTCAAGCGCGCTGGCACCCGGCCAGACCGTGTCGACCGCCAGCTCCGGCTCCGTCGTGTCAGCTGGACAGGAGTGTCCACCAGAGCGAGAAACCCGAACATCACCGCCAGAATCACCGCCACCGCCACCTTGACGGGGTTCTCGCAGAAAAACTGAATCAGCGACATCGATTTCGCACTTTCAAGGAAAACTTGCCCGCCTCACGCGAGCACATCCGGCAAATCGCCGCCTCAACCGCAACGCCATCCCACTGCAGCGCAGCCCGGCTGCCCGGGTCGTCGATACAAAATCGTCAGCGTGCCCGGTCCCATCGTCGCCATCGCGGGGAGCACGAGCAAGTGCGACTCCAGTCAATCACGACCGGCAGCAAACCATCTCCTCGCGATTCCAACACATCCACTCCCGCAGGTCATTCCGCAGCACGTCAATCTGCCGGAACTCCCGGACCGGTCTGAGAGCCCGCCACCTGCAGCACAGGATCGTTGATCTCCGCCATCGCGGCCCGCAACCGGCGGTCCAGTTCCGCAATCACCTCCCGCACGGCCGGCTCGTCCGACCCGATGAGATTCGTCGACTCCGCAGGATCGTTCTCGAGATCGTACAACTCATCGCGACCTTCGTTGAGAAAATCCCGGATCAGCTTCCACTGCGGCGTCCGGTAGGCCCTCATGTGGGTCCGCGACTGATGATGCGTGCTGTACTGCGCAAAGAAACCGTTGTCCCCGGTTGCCTCCCCGCGAAACAGCGGCACCAGACTGCGCCCCCGCAGCAGGGTCCCCTCTGGCACCTCAACCCCCGCCAGTTCACAAATGGTGGGAAACCAGTCGAGGTTGCTCACCGTCCCGTCAATCACCGTTCCGGGAGCAATGACCCCCGGCCACCGGATGGCCGTCGGCACCCGCAGGGAATTGTCGTACAGGTTCGGCCGCTGCCCGCGGGGAATGTTCTCCGTCGCCGGCGGCGGATCGGTCAGCACCCAGTGACCATTCCCTTTGTGCCAGACGCCGTTGTGCCCCATGTTGTATCCGTGATCACTCGAATAGATCACGATCGTGTTCTCATCGATTCCCTGACGACGCAACTCCTCCATCAGTTTGCCGACGTTCCGGTCAACACTGTGCACGCTGGCGAGATATTCGGCAGTCATCTTCTTGACCCGCGCCACATCCAGCTTCGGATACTCCGGGTTGGGAATCTCCGGATCCAGCGTCGCAAACGGCTCCCAGTCCTCATCTCGTACCGGCAACCACCGTGAATGAGGCTCGCGGTAGTGGACGCACACGCAAAACGGCCGCTTCGTATCCCGCAACCGCAACCAGCGAATCGCTTCGTCGGTGAAGATGTCCGGCGGAAATCCCTGCACCGCCTGCGCCACCCCGTTCACCTCCAGCCGGGGATTGATCGGTGCCGCCCCCCCTTCCAGCATCCCCAGAAAGTCGTCGAACCCGAACCGTGTCGGATGGAATTGCGCACGCGATCCCAGGTGCCATTTGCCAAACAGCGCCGTCTGGTAGCCCGCCTCCTGCAACAGGGCCGGCCAGGTCGGACTCTCCGGCGGCAGACCAAGTTCTCCCTCGGTTGACGGCTTGATCCAGTCGGTGATGCCCAGTTCCGACCCGTAGCGGCTCGTCATCAGGCTCGCCCGCGACGGACTGCACACCGGTGTGACAGTAAAGCTGTTGGTCAGCCAGGCCCCGCTGCGGAACAGTTCATCCAGATGAGGCGTCAGCGCATGCGGGTGTCCCGACAAACCCAGCGCCCACGGCGCCTGGTCATCCGTCAGCAGGAAGACAATGTTCTGCCGCGGCGTCTCGGCAGCTTGTCCCGTCGCTCCCCGGCCCGCCACCACCACAAACCACACAACCGCTGCAATCAGGATGCACCGCATACGTCCCCTCCTCCCCCCGATCCCGTCTGTTGCATTCCGGAAACATCGACAACCCCGCCGCATCTTACCAGCGACAACGTAGAGTTCGGAGCGCAGCCACCAGCGGGCGTCCCCTCCGCACGCGCCCCGCGATGAGCAGCCATCACAGGGCCGCCACCTGCCCTGCTCCCGCGCCACTCGTCCCGGTTCTCAGATGCTCCCGACCATCACCATCGTCGTCCCCTGCTACAACGAAGCCGAGGGGCTTCCCGAGTTCCACCGCCAGCTCACCGCGGTCCTCGACACCCTGTCCGACTACGCGTTCGGGATTCTCTTTGTCGATGACGGGTCCACCGACAACACACTCCCGACGCTGCACGATCTCGCACGCATCGACTCCCGCGTGAAGATTGCCTCTCTGTCCCGCAACTTCGGTCACCAGACCGCCTTGTCCGCGGGCATTGACCTGGTCGACTCCGATGCCCTGATTGCGATGGACTGCGACCTGCAGCATCCCCCTGAGGTCATTCCGCATCTGCTCATGCGCTGGCAGGCCGGAGACGACATTGTCTCCACCATCCGCCGCGACACTTCCAGCCGTTGGTTCAATCGAACAACATCGTCGCTGTTTTACCGGTTGATCAACCGGCTCAGCGACACCCGGGTGATTCCCGGCGCAGCCGACTTCTGCCTGCTCAGTTGCCGCGCCTACACCGCCCTGCGCCAGATGCCCGAACGGCATCGCTTTCTGCGCGGCATGATCAGCTGGCTCGGCTTCCCCCGCAGCTACCTCGAGTTCGACTGTCCCCCACGCTTTGCAGGCCGCTCGAAATACAGTCTGAGGAAGATGATCCGTCTCGCATCCGATGCGATTCTCTCATTCTCCTCAACCCCCTTGCGGCTCGCCTCGGTCACCGGTTTCTTCGCCACCTTCGCAGGCGCAGCCTACCTCGCCTACGTTCTCATGCGGCATCTCCTCGTCGGAGACCTCGTCGCCGGCTGGGGATCACTCATGGCAACCGTCCTGTTTCTCGGAGGCGTGCAGTTGCTCTGCCTCGGTGTCGCCAGCGAATACATCGCGAGAATCTACGAACAGGTCAAAGGCCGGCCGCAGTATGTCCTCAAACTCACTCCCGACGACGCCCGCCCCCTGCAGAGACACCGCCCCTCCTCGCACACACTGACCGAGCAGCAGCTTCTCGAACTCGTCACCACCATGCGGGCAACCGTCGCCGCCGCTCCCCTCGGAGCCGCTTCAGGAGGAACCGCACAATGACGACCTTTCTCGCAACGTCCCGGCCCCTCGACGAACGTGACCTCGCGTACGAGCGCCTCGGGGACACCTTCCGCGAAGCCCTCTCCGAATACGACACCCAACGGCGGATCGAAACACTCATCACCCGCTTCCTGGGCAACGACTCACTTCAGGGGCTGCAGGTGCTCGAAGTCGGCACCGGCCTGGGATTCTTTGCAAAAGAACTGACGCGCCGCGGTGCCATCGTCACCGCCACCGACATCGCCCCCAGCCTGGTCGAGTCGGTTCGCAAGAAGATCGGCTGCCGCGCCGAAGTCGCCGACGCCCTCAGACTCGACGAACAGTTCTCACCCGACTCGTTCGACATCGTGCTCTCGTCCGAATGCGTCGAACACACTCCCGATCCCTCCGAGGCAGTCCGGCAGATGATCCGACTCCTTCGTCCGGGAGGCCGACTCGTCTTCAGCACCCCCAACATCGTCTGGCAACCGATCGT
>CAZUXX010000097.1:0-2507 GCA_964624215.1 uncultured Planctomycetaceae bacterium | reverse complement strand
CGGCTGAAACTCCGGCCCTTCGACGGGCTGGAGAACTTCAGCTCCTGGAGCAGCCTGCGACGATTACTCGCCACCGAACACTGCACCATCCTCCGCGAAGAGGGACTCCACCTGTTCCCCTTTCAGTTCCGCATGCATCGGCTGTCGCGCTGGTGCGACGCGCACCTGCAATGCCTGCGGGGCCTGATGATCAACATCTGCCTGATGGCGCAAAAGGACGCCGCCGGCTCCAGCCGCCCCTCTGACATCCGGGAAAGCTGAACGTGTCGACATCACGGATTTCTGGTCTCACCGCGATGCCCTTGGCACTCGCCGTCTGTGCCGCAGTGCTCATCGGCTTTCACGACCGGTTCTGGTATCCCCCGGACGATGGAGCCTACGCGCACGTCGCCAGCCGAATCCTCGACGGCGAACTCCTCAACCGCGATGTTCAGGACGTTCACCTCGGCACGATCAATTTCGCCAACGCGGCAGCCCTGTGGCTGTTCGGCAACGATCTTATCAGCCTCCGCTATCCCCTGATCCTTCTGGGAATCCTCGCCTGCGCCCTCACCTGCCGGACTCTCCGCCACCGCGGACCCTTCACCGTCCTCACCGGGGGCTTCGTTATCGCAGCACTCTCGATCGTCCAGTTCCTGAACCCCACAGCCCACTGGTACTGCTTCGCGTTGTTCTGGATCACCATCGATTGGCTCTCCCGCACGAACGACCACAGCGAACGCAGCGTCTGGGCCAATGGCCGCCGCCTGCTGGTCACTGGCCTGCTGGTCGGATTGGTCTTCCAGTTTCGCCAGCTCTCCGGTGTGCTCCTCGCGATGGGAGTGCTCACCTGCCTCATTGCCGAAGCCTCCGCCGGTTCAGACCGCTGCCGCAGCCTCCTCGCACGAGCGCTGTGCCTGCTGATGTTCGTCGGCCTCTCCACCTACCTCCTCAGGAAGACTGATCCCGTCGCCATGCTCCTCTACGGGAGCTGTCCGCTCCTCATCCTCGCAAGCGTGACCCGGCAGGCGGCCGTCTCCGAGCGAGCCATGCTGGCGATGCTCGGCTGGCTCGTCGCCGGAGGCATCCTCTCACTCATCCCGCTGACCGCCTTCCACCTCGCCAGCGGAAGCATCAGCGTCTGGCTCGCCGATACAGTCTTCGTCGCCGAATCGCTGACCCAGCTCGATTTCTTCCGACAGATCAGCTTTCCTCGCCTGCTGACCGAAAGTGGATTCGCGTTGACACACCCCACCAGTCTGCAGGATGTCGTCAACGCACTCTTCTGGATCGGACTGCTCACCGTCCCACCACTCACCGGATACGTCGCTCTGCGACAGACTCAGCACCGCGGGGAGTGGAGCTGGCTGTTGATCCCCGTCGCCTTCTACAGCGTCGTCTCGCTCCACTTCCAGATTCCCGTCTATCTGTTCTACACCGTCTCGATCTCGCTGGTGGCGCTGATCGCCGCCGCCCCCGATCGTCATGCATCGGCAATCAATTCCGCCGCATGGGGACTGTGCATCGCAGGACTGGTGTTCCACGCCGGACAGCCAGCCGAGCGCGACCTTCAGGGAATCCTCGCCGGAGAAACCCGGATCCAGGAACCGGCAAACCTCCCCCAGGTCTCCCTGAAGATCACTCCGGAATCCGCCGCACAATACCGGCAGCTCCTCGCACTCATCGACCGCTACGTTCCCCCCGACGGAACGCTGCTGGCACTCCCGGTGAACCCCGAACTCTACGTCCTCTCCGGACGGAAAAATCCCACCCGGTTCTTCAACTCCGCCCTCGGCCTGCGAACGACCGACGATGTCACCGAACTGACCCGACTCATTCACCGCTCGCCGCCACAACTGGTCTTCTTTCGTCCGCAAGACAAGTATGTGACACCGGCACTCGAGGAAATCATGCGCGAGATCCGCGCCTGCTCGACACGGCTGCCCGACATCGGGGATTTCGAAATCTACCGGCCGGTCCCGCCCGCAACGGCACACGCCGCCGTGAACCGCCGGATGTGACACCCCATTCACCCACACAGAATCCCACGGACGCAAACCCTTACAGGCAAGCCGCCTCCGTTCAATCTCGACCTGGTTTGCAAGCCCCTCCTACAATCCCGCCATGAACTACGAACAGGTCTTGATCGGCGGCATGACCGCGGCGCTCTGCGTGGCAGGATTGTGGCAGGAGCAATGGCTCCTCTCCCAGACCCGCAAGGGACAACGCCTCGTCCGCTGGTTCGGCGATGGCCGCGCCCCCTGGGTCCTGCGACTGTTGCTCGCCTTCGGTTTCGGGTTCGGAACCCTTCTCGCAGTCGGGGTGCTCAACCCCGTCCGGTGGTAGACATGATTCAGCCTCCCTCCCTCGCCCGGGATGGTGTCACGATCGCCCGGGGAATCGCAATCGGTGCAGCCGACGCTGTCCCCGGAATCTCGGGGGGCACCGTCGCGCTGGTGCTCGGCATCTATCCGCGACTCGTCGCCGCCATCGGACGTTTCGACACCACACTCATCTCACTGCTTCGC